>NZ_LWEY01000377.1:0-1235 GCF_001634935.1 Oleiphilus sp. HI0043
GTTCCTCAAGGACAGCGTGAAAGCATTTTCAAACTATATCAGCGCCAAGATTCCCATGAGAATAGTCAGATTGAAGGTGATGGCTATGGTTTAGCAATATGCTGCGAAATGCTCGCGCTGAATCATGGTCGAATTGTTCTCGATAGCGAGGTGGGGCGAGGTAGCTCCTTCTCGGCTATTTTTCCTCGTTAGGCGATGCTAAAGCGCTTATTTCTTGCCATATCATTCAACACTCCCTAAAATCGATGAAAATCTTGTCGGGGAGCATCTGTCATTTTATCGCTTGATGATTTGCGAATGCTGAGACCACATAAATTCTTGGGATATATCCAATTATTTGTTGTTCTACATTTTGTAGGCAGATAGGGACCCGTTGAACCTGATTGGTTAGAACCAGCGTAGGGAACAAGAATTCATCAAGACTAGACCGATGATTCTAATTGCTTCCTTACTTACCACACTCGTAATACCGGATATGCGGAGCAATAGATGAAAAACGATTCGTTAAAGAAACTGGGTGATACAGCTTACGTAGATGAGTTATCTACCCAGCCTTTTCCAGCCTCAAAAAAAGTATATGTAGAAGGCAGTCGTAAAGATATTCGCGTAGCGATGCGTGAAATTTCACTTACCCCAACTCAGTTGCAGAATGGCGAGCTTGAGGATAACCCTCCAGTTAGAGTTTATGACACCTCCGGCCCCTATACAGACCCCGAGATAGAAGTTGACGTCACAAAAGGGCTAATGCCCTTACGCGATGAGTGGGTTGCTGAACGAAATGATACTGAAGAGTTACCTGGTTTTAGTTCTGAGTACGCAAATGTACGTGATCAAAACCTAGCCTTGGATGGCTTGCGTTTTGAGCATAAGCGTAAACCTCTAAAAGCAAAAGCCGGAAAGAATGTCACGCAACTGTATTACGCTCGTCAGGGTATCATTACGCCGGAAATGGAATATATCGCTATTCGAGAAAATCTGGCTTTAAGCGAGGCGCAGATGGATGAAGCGCTAGCTAACCAGCATCCAGGCGAGTCTTTCGGCGCTTCTATTCCTAAAATGATTACCCCGGAATTTGTCAGAGACGAAGTCGCTCGTGGTCGTGCTGTCATTCCTTGTAATATCAACCATCCGGAAACCGAACCGATGATTATTGGTCGGAACTTCCGCACCAAGGTGAATGCCAATATTGGTAATTCTGCGGTGACATCTTCTATTCAGGAAGAAGTCGAGAAAAC
>NZ_LWEY01000378.1:0-822 GCF_001634935.1 Oleiphilus sp. HI0043
GTATTCATCACTCGGTACGCATATTTAATATTGAGTGGAGTTTGATCAGCGAGGTAGATAAGAAAGAAGCTTTGGCTTCGGCGTATTGGCTAAAACAGATAGTAACGGTATTTGTCATACTGACCGGGCTGCTTAGTATTGTCTTGGCTTTGTGGCAGGCACGACGAGTTTCTAGGCCCATTACAAAGCTTGCAGAAGCAACAATGGCTGTTGCGGCAGGAGAGATGGATCAGCGAGTCGAGATTGATAGCAATGATGAAATAGGACGCTTGGCTGAAGCGTTCAATCATATGCTGGTAATGAGGCAAATGCATGAAAAGGCTTTAGAGGCGAGTGATCAAGAATCTAAGTATGCATTGGCAGCATTAGAGCAGAAGACTAAAGAGCTTATCGTTGCCCGGGATGAGGCCGAGTCTGCTGTTAGAGCCAAAAGCGAGTTTTTAGCCAGCATGAGCCATGAAATACGTACACCAATGAATGGTGTCTTAGGTATGTTGGGGCTGCTAATTAATAGTGAGCTTAATAAAGAGCAGCATCATCAAGTGACCTTAGCTCGATCGAGTGCTCATTCTTTGCTCGCTGTGATCAATGATATTCTGGACTTTTCCAAGATCGAAGCCGGCAAGTTGGATATTGAAGTTCTAGAGTTTAACTTGCGCTCAATGATTGGCGAATTTTCTGAAGCCATCGGTCATCGCCCTTGTGAAGACGATGTTGAATTGATTATTGACGTTGTTGATGTTGAACATAGCCTGGTAAAAGGGGACCCTGGAAGAATTAGGCAAATTCTATCAAACCTGGTGGGTAATGCGATTAAATTCA
>NZ_LWEY01000379.1:0-708 GCF_001634935.1 Oleiphilus sp. HI0043
CGCCATACAAAAATTGAAGTGGGTGAGCGTTGGTTGAGAATTAAGCCTGACCACGTCTTGGAAGAAATGCTGCACTTACTGGGTTTAGTGGTGACACATGAAGGAGAAGTGTTCGCTCCTGAGTCTGGTGCATATTCCAAGGGTGGGCACTCACATTCACACGGTCATTCTCATGATGGACATTCGCACGAATGAGTAATCCTTTAGCCCTGTCACGTTTGCTGCAGTTAAGCTCGGTTAGCCTACCGGTAGGTGGCTATGCCTTTTCGCAAGGCATGGAGTATGCAATAGAGTGTCGTTGGATAAAAAACTTCAACGATGCCGAGTCCTGGATTCGACTTCAAATGCGAGAAAGCCTGGCCAAAGTCGATCTGCCAATTTTACGTGGTGCCATGGAAAGCACGGCTGAAGAAGACTGGCAGCGTTTTATGTTTCTTAATGATTTATCGATCGCATCCCGGGAAACGAAAGAACTACGGCTAACAGATACGGCAATGGGCGCTGCTTTATTGCGACTCTTGAAAAGCTTGGATTTTGACTTGCCAGAATGCGTCACTCAGGAAGGCGAAGAACACAGCTTTGCGACCTTATTCGCTTATGCGGCGCAAAAGTGGGGAATCGTTTTTGAAGATGCGGCCAATGGTTTTGTCTGGTCATGGCTAGAAAACCAGGTGGCAGGGGCCACTAAAATGGTGCCTTTGGGTCAGA
>NZ_LWEY01000380.1:0-768 GCF_001634935.1 Oleiphilus sp. HI0043
TATTCATAAAGTGCAAGCGCATTTTAACGTTGAACTGAAGCCTCGAGACTTACTACTGGAAAGCTTACATCAACTAGCTGAGCTAATAGATCAGACCACAAAAACAGCCGCTACAGAAAGCTCAGCGGCTAAAGGTCTTTCTGACGAAACCAATAAAACAGAGCTACATTCTCCCGCAACGCAAACAATCCACCCAGTATTCTTCGGTGATAGTAAATTACCTCTTTACGGCGTAATACATGAGCCTGGTGCGGGCGCTTATCGTAGCAAAGCAATATTATTCAGCTCTCCGATCGGACATGAGTATTTTCGCAACTATCGAATGACCCAGCTACTTGCCACTAGCCTCGCTAAACAAGGCTTTTATTGCATGCGTTTTGACTACCACGGCGTGGGTGACTCCACTGGTGAGTTTTCTACTCAAAGTATCGAAGAATGGCAACAAGACCTTATCAAAGCATATGAGGAGCTAAAAGCCCGAGCAGGCGTTGAGCAGGTGGTCTGTGTCGCCTCACGTTTAGGCGCCTCAATTGCTACATTAGCCAATACAAAGTGCCAGTTTAATGAGCTAGTCCTTTGGGACCCGATTCTCAATGGCTCCGACTATCTTGGTAAATTAGACACTCTGCAAAAACAAGTACTTACTCAAAACTGGCATTTCAGTGTTAGAAGGAAAAGCAGTGACCTAAAACAGGGTGAATACCTTGGCTATCAATACTGTACGAAATTACAAAAGCAAATAGACTCTCTAAGACTGGCAGACCAACT
>NZ_LWEY01000381.1:0-799 GCF_001634935.1 Oleiphilus sp. HI0043
GAAAATAAACCTCCATCAACTGGGCAGTGAATTCGAACCTAAAGCGAATAATGTTAAATCAGGTAATGCTGATTTATGTTTTATTATTACCACCCCGATAGGTAGTGCTATCGAGCATTTAAACAGTTGTGACGTTACAGTGATCGAGGGGCCAGTAAGCCGTACAGGTGCAAAAGGTAAAGTTGAGTCAGTATATTTTAGAGATCCTGACGGCAACCTTATCGAGGTATCAAACTATCAAAACGTGTAACAAGGCCATCTTGCATCGCCCAGCCAAAAAACGGCTGGGCCGGACCTCACTTCGTTCGGCCACAAATGTAGGCGTTAGGAATATGAAACAATGAAATCGGTATCTACGGGTTTAAAAAAGATTCTTATTTTTACAGGAAGCACTGTAGCCTTATCAATTGGATATTATATATACGCCCTTAGCCTTTACCCGCCAGTTGAAGAGCGTGAAACATTTTTAGCTGAAATAGGTGAAGGGTTAGGAGAGATTGGTTTATGGCTACTCGTATTCATTTACGCCAGAACTCTAATCAAATTGTTTTTTGGAAAAGGGGCTATCGCTAAAAGGCTCTTACCAGAATACAGTATAGAGCTTGACCCGCCGCTTATAGATAGTTTGATCAATCTATTAAATAGAACGCATGTATATTTCGGTATCGGTGCGGTGGCTATAATACTTCTGCACATCGCTTTAATGGGTTTACCAATGCATATTCTTTTTTTCCCTGCGGTACTCGCACTAGTAATCTGGCAAGGGCTATTCGGTATTTTTATCAGCTGGCGATACTCT
>NZ_LWEY01000382.1:0-955 GCF_001634935.1 Oleiphilus sp. HI0043
TAGATCAGTCAAAAAGTGCTGCAAGCACCGAGACAGAGACTTAATTTAGGTCTGCCGCATAAGGCTTTAGCCGCTCCAAGGGAATGACTTCCAAGGCTTTTATGTGCGTTTTAGTTAAGTGAACTCTGGGTGCCATACCATCTTCTTGAGCTTGCAACCAACGAACCGCGCATAGACACCAGGTATCGCCGGGATTCAAGCCGGGAAAGCCGTATTCAGGCACTGGTGTAGACAGGTCGTTCCCTTTAAACCTGGAATATTCTAAGAAGTCTTTAGACGCTTCGATACAAACCGTATGTGAACCTGTGTCTGCTTCACAGGTATTACATTTTCCATCTCGATAATACCCTGTGACGGGGTCGCTTCCACATAGTTCCAAGACTTCGCCAAGTACATTTACTGATTCGTCCATATCCATATTGCTTCTCCGCTTACTAACTGTTTAAGCTTTTGACTATTGATGCATTCATCGCATTGAGCCTTAGTCTTCCAAATGTCTAACCGAATAATACATGGATATGTTGATAATGTTGCTTGTGCAATACGAATTTCTCTTACCATGCTTGTCTCTCAAAAAATAACCATAGCTTTCAACCCAGCCTATTGGCACAATCCACTCCCTAGATTAACGCGATACTGAGGTGTACATGCCATTTTCTAAGCTTGGATTAAGCGATCCCATTCTAAAGGCCATCACAGACAAAGGCTACACCGAACCAAGCCCTATTCAATGTAAAGCTATCCCAGCTATCATAGCTGGCAGAGATGTGGTCGCGGCATCTCAGACCGGTACAGGTAAGACAGCGAGCTTTGTGCTGCCATTGCTTGAAAAACTTAATGTTCCCTACAACTATCGCGGCAAGCGCATACGAGCATTAATTATTACCCCGACTCGTGAGCTGACTGAGCAAATTGAAGCCAATATTACGCAATACGGGAAGTACCTCAACCTAAA
>NZ_LWEY01000383.1:0-805 GCF_001634935.1 Oleiphilus sp. HI0043
AAAATTACAATAGAAAGCGCGACACAAATGATCATATCAATTCTTACAACGCGCTTTGTAAAAGCGGTCTTAATATGAGGAATGACAGCTAAAGTCGTTACATCAAGCTCATGTAAACGTTCAGGAAAACGAATTCGCTGATCAACAAAAATATATGCAACAGCCAAACCTATAATGACCAACAATCCGACTATTGGCCCCAATAAAACAAAGTGTAAAAAACGCAAGCCAACAGGGTTAAGCGGCGGTAAAGCCGGCTCTTGAATACGATAAGTTACACCCTGCCCCTCAACGTTCAATGTCATTGATAAACGAGCCTTCTCTTTTCTCTCAAGCATATCTTCATAGATACGCTTAGTCACTGTATAGTCTCGAGTAAGCTCTGCCTCTTCCGCTCCTCTTTCTGCAATACGTTTGCGCCGGTCAAACTCTTTATCCATCAAGCCCCGTAACGCACTTAAGCGTTTTTCTTTCGTCTGCTTTCGGGTAATAGCGTTCGACAAGCTACTTCGAAGCTCTTGATATAATGGGTTTAATACTGCTTCCTGCTCGTTACCAGCTCCCGAATTATCATTATCTGAGTTCTTATTCGCATCGGCTTGCCTCATAGCATCACGAATATCTTCGATCTGATAAGTTAAACTTACTACATCAGGGTAATCTTCAGTATAGGTTAACAACAAATTATTACGGCTTGCCTCTAGTGATTTAAGGCGTTCACCATACACGTCTGCTTTATATTTCTGGGAAGAAAACTCGGACTCGTTACTTAATTGCCTTTGAACCGCTACAATGGATGTCTCAT
>NZ_LWEY01000384.1:0-520 GCF_001634935.1 Oleiphilus sp. HI0043
GTAAAAGCAGCAACCATGCTAGATGGGGATTAATGGTGCCACCTGTTCCACTTTTGGCTGTGCTAATACCAGTGTCGTCATCTTCGGCAAGGTCGATAATCCCGTTGTTATCAAAGTCACCGTTTTCCAGGCCGTCAGGGTAGCCGTCATTGTCGCTATCGCGGTCCCGGTAGTTTTCAGTTCCATCTTCATCGCTATCGATAAGCGTAGAGAAAACATGACTGCTTAAGCCTGACGATGATGATAGCAGGTCAACCATACCGTCATTGTCGCTGTCAATCTCACTAAGGTCCGTACCCGGAAGATTCGCTTCTTGAAGGTCCGTTACTTCATCATTGTCCGAGTCAAGGTCCTGAAAATCGGGTACACCATCGTTGTCAGTGTCTGACACGGCAAAAGCTGACGTGATCGCATCGTCTAGGCCATCTGCATTTGCATCAACGACTGTATCGATTACACCGTTGCTGTCCAGATCAATTAGTCCTGAATTCGACTCTCTTATATCAGTTAAACCATCATT
>NZ_LWEY01000385.1:0-1174 GCF_001634935.1 Oleiphilus sp. HI0043
ACCCCCTTAAAAACCATAAAACTGTTTTAATGACTGATAAGGATGAATGCAGTGAGATTAAAGATCCTTCTTTCTCAGGGCGTTTTAGAATCAGCTTTTTGTCTCAACCACTAAGGTATGATGAATTATTAGCAGAAATTACCTGTCATGATGGAAGTCATGAGAGCGATAACATCAAGCTTGATAATGTTCAACATGGTGAAGACTTGGGCTTTGCGCCTCATAGTAAAATATTAGTCGTCGAAGATAATAAGGTTAATCAGCAGGTATTGATGATAATGCTTGACTATTTGAATCTGAAAGCTGATATCGCCAACGATGGTGTTGAAGCACTGGAGGCTGTTCAAAAATCTCATTACGATTTGATTTTGATGGACTGGCAAATGCCAAGAATGGATGGTCTAGAGGCTACTCGTAATATTAGGGCTATTCAAGGGCTTGTGCAGCCCGCAATCATTGCTGTTACTGCTAATGCTATGTCAGGTGATATCGAGAAGTGTATAGAGGCCGGTATGGATGACTATTTGAGCAAACCGGTGGAAAAAGATAAGTTAGAGCAGACCATTCGTCGGTGGCTTGCTCCAAAACACGATGAGCAGGTTTCCTAAACTAAGTAAGCCGATATAAAGTTCTAGTTCGGTTTACCAGTCTCGGGTGGAATAATTAGTGGGGGTTAAAACCGTATCCTTGGCACTGGGGAGTCGCTCCGGGTAGTCTAGTGTATAGTGAAGGCCTCGGCTTTCTTTTCTCTGGATTGCGGAGCAAATGATCAGGTCTGCAACCGTGACAAGGTTTCTTAGTTCTAACAGGTCATTCGTCACGCTGTAGTTACTGTAATAATCAAGTATCTCTTGATGTAAAAGATCAACACGGTGCTTTGCTCGCTGAAGCCGCTTATTCGTTCGAACAATGCCGACGTAATCCCACATAAAGCGCCTTAACTCATCCCAATTATGCGAAATTACAACATCCTCGTCAGAATCGGTTACTTGGGACTCATCCCATAAAGGGGCATCGGGTGGCTCGGGAATATCTGCAGACTTTCTATTGATATCATTGGCTGCTGCCTGTCCATAAACGATACATTCAGTCAGGGAGTTGCTGGCCATTCGGTTTGCGCCATGTAAACCCGTGAACGACGCCTCGCCAACTGCATAGAGTTGATTAACATCAG
>NZ_LWEY01000386.1:0-1062 GCF_001634935.1 Oleiphilus sp. HI0043
TCGCACTGAAAACCTCGCTTTCATCATTGCTGAAATAATGAGACGAGAACCACTGAAAAAAATCTTTGATCAGGAAAAGGTGATTATTCAAAGTTTCGGTATGGGCACCTGGCTTCAGCAGCAAATATCTGAAGAATTGGGTATCTCTGCGATGGTTGAATGTAGCATGCCAGCGTCTTTTATTTGGAAATTGGCTGAAGCCTTATTACCGAAGCCTCTGCAAGTACAGGGCTTTGAGAAACAGAATTTAAGGTGGCAGCTTTTTGAACAATTGCCGAGTAAGCTTGCCCAGCCCGAATATCAGCGCTTACGGCGTTATGCCAAGAGCTTATCACCAAACACTGATGAGGGGAGTGCTGAGCCTGCGCTGGGTAACGCTGGCGATGAAGCGCTATCCCAGTCTTTAGTGTTTGATATGGCGAGTGTCATAGCCGACGTTTTTGATGGCTATCAAAACTACCGCCCAGAATGGTTGCAAGCATGGGAGCAAGGCAAGCCGATAAAGAGCCTTGCTAGCGGCCTGGATTCCAAAGACTACAGTAGTCCTCAATTTACCGAATTGGAAGCTTGGCAGGCTGACTTGTGGTGTAGCGTTTATCCTGACTTGCCCTTGGCGCAACGACAGCATCGTTCCAGTCTGCTGACCAGGCTGGAGTCCTGTATTAGAGCGCTACCTAAAGGGGCGGAACTTCAGTTACCCGAACGAATCTTCGTATTTGGCCTGTCAGCCTTGCCTCCTAGAATGCTGGCTGTTATCAAAGCTTTAGCTGAACACATTGATATACACGTTGTGGTGAATAACCCTTGTCGCTACTACTGGGGTGATGTGATGAGTGAGTATCAGCAGCTCCTGCTTAATCAGTCATTGCTTGCGCGGGGCGTCAGTGCTGAAACGGTAGCGGAAAACTTTATTGAGCATAACACCTTGCTCGCGTCATGGGGAAAGCTTGGTCGCGATTATATGTCGCTATTGATGCAAGAAGAAATTTTCGCTGATCTAGCCACCGAGCTTTACGATGATCTTGGTGATGAAGATAATTCAGCGCTGAATTTAATTCAGTC
>NZ_LWEY01000387.1:0-845 GCF_001634935.1 Oleiphilus sp. HI0043
TGAGATTCCCCCACTGACGCGAGGCTTCAACCAAGTCACCGAATAACCCTGCGACTCTAAGAACTTGACGCTATCAATAACTGCCTTGTGCTCAGTCATCGATGTAACAATATGCTTACCCTGCGACTTACGCGCCAACACCGCACCTTTAATTGCTAAGTTATTCGCTTCTGTCGCACCAGAGGTCCAGACAATCTCTCGCGTATCCGCGCATAATAAGCTGGCAACTTGCTTTCGCCCATGCTCGACAGCGGCTTCTGCTTGCCAACCATATATATGAGAACGGGAGGCTGGATTGGCAAAGACACCGTCCATCGTCAGAAACTTGGACATTTTTTCAGCTACACGCAAATCAACAGGAGTAGTCGCCGCATAATCGAGGTAAATAGGCTTATTCATAGATTAGGGTTCACAAAATAATACAGACTAAATTTTGCGCGTATTATATAGAGAGGAAGTTCTGATTACCATGAACGTAAATTGACCGACAAGCACAACTACTGCAATAGAAAAGAGCCCGCAGAATGCTATATATCTAATAAACTTGAGTTAATAAGTTCTGCCGCTTCATTCTGACGAATAGCAGTAACCTGAACCTCTCGTTTGTTCATAAGGTCTTGAAGACTTATAGAATTTAGAAAACTATGTATTTGCTGGCTAAGATCCATCCATAAATGATGAGTGAGGCACTGCTCGCCGTCCTGACAACCGCCTTTCTCAGCTTTTTCCTCCACACCCTCACGGCTTTTGGCGCCGCAACGAGTTGTATCAATTGACTCATCAACAGCATCAATAACGGCGGCAACTGAAATATCAGCAGCCTCAACATTTAGCTGATAACCGCC
>NZ_LWEY01000388.1:0-545 GCF_001634935.1 Oleiphilus sp. HI0043
ATTCAATTTCACTGTACTATGTACATGCACTTCTGCAGGGTGCCTTGAGGGCCCGAGTCGATGTAAGCAAGGTGATGAGTGATTGCGGTCTTAGTTCAGGTATTCTCTCTGTCAGCTGCTATGGGGGGAGCGATCGTATTTCATCTGAGCGAGTATCAACACTAATTCGTTCTATCTGGCGACTAATGGATGATGAGTTCATGGGCTTTACCGATCAGCCCTGTAAACAAGGTGTTTTTGCCATCGTAGCTAAACAAATGATAAGGGAGCAAACTATTGGTGAAAGCATAAGGCGGGCAAGCTTGCTCTACAGTACCTTTAGAAACGATATCGTGCTGCAACTTGAAAATACTACGGAGGGAGCTCGTCTTATTTTTCAGCCTGTACGGCCCGAGTTGGATACTGCCAATTTCCTCGTAGAGTTTTTTTTATTGGTTTGGCATCGCTTTGCAAGCTGGCTTGTTACTGAACGATTACCTTTAAAATATGTTAGCTTGAGTTACCAGAGTCCACCGCATGTTGCGGAGTATAGTTTGCTCTTTCCT
>NZ_LWEY01000389.1:0-720 GCF_001634935.1 Oleiphilus sp. HI0043
ATATTGCTCGTTAGTAAAGTACTTAACGGTTTCATAGTTGAGTAGGCTATCAATTGCCCGGGTGTTACTTTTGCTGTCAGCCTGATTCGCTTCGCGAATAAACTGGGTGCGCCAGTCAGTGGTGGTCTTGGAGAACCAGACATAGGCGATGACTGATATCAGTACGATCAAGGCAAACTCGAAGCGATATTGTTGCCATAAAATACCCATGACCAGAAACAGTTCGAGAAAGGTGGGGGCAATATTAAACACCAGAAAGCGCATCAAAAAACTAATGCCATTTGTGCCGCGCTCAATGTCGCGAGATAAACCACCCGTTTGGCGGTTCAAGTGAAAGCTTAGACTTAATGCATGAAGGTGCTCGAAAACTTTTAGTCCTACGCGACGCATCGCTCTTTCGGTCACGCGTCCGAATAGGGTGTCGCGGATTTCGCCTAGTAACACATTCATCAGCCGTACCAGACCGTAGGCGAGTAATAAGCCCAAAGGTACAACGAGCAGGGATAGTTCATTATCAGCTAGTTGTTGGTCTAGGTCATCGACGACGTGCTTGAGAATAAAGGGCATGGTAACGCTAGCGACTTTTGCTGCAACCAGACATAACAGAGCGAGAGCGATGCGCTGCTTGTATTCCAAAAGGTAGGGAATGATTTGCTTGATGATTGACCAGTCAATTTCTCGATTGGGGTCAAAGTCTGAACGCATACCGCGCATGTGAAG
>NZ_LWEY01000390.1:0-760 GCF_001634935.1 Oleiphilus sp. HI0043
AGAATCGAATTGTTTTGTCTGAAGCCTTGCTTAAGCAGCCTCTGGTTTTCTACAACAAAGATTCGGCCCAGTTAAATGAACAATGTTGTCAGGAGCGTTTGAGTGAAGTTTGCCCTGATAATACGGTTTTAGATCGCGTGAAATTCATTATTCGTAGAGATATTTTCCAAGAATTGTCTCTTGATACCTTAGCCTCTGAGCTTTGTATGTCTCCGCGTACCTTACGGCGTCATCTTCAGTCTCATGAAACATCATATAAAGAGCTATTAGAAGAGGAACGTAAGCGCGTTGCACTGGCTCATATTCGAAAACAGGATATATCCATTGAAACTTTGGCTGAAAGCTTGGGTTATAGTGATGCATCAAGTTTCAGCCGAGCTTTTAAACGCTGGTACGGTCTATCGCCGAAGAACTTTAAACCGAATTAGAATGCTTAGTTTTTTATTGCTCTTTGCTTAGTTTACAACGGCTAGATGGTGGGTAGTCACTTTGTAAACAGAGCCTTCCAAGGCTCGCTAGCAATTTAGCACGCCCTTGATTAATGAGGGGGAGCCTCTGCCTAGCTTTTTTAAACTCGGCTTACTATAACTGCCCACACTTGATCTGACTCATTTACCTAGCCTGCGCTCTGTGTAATGGTTTCCTTAAACAATAAGAGGAGGCTATATGACCAAGCAATCCGTTTCCATTGCCATCGCTGGCTACGGCGGTACGGGTGTTATCACAACCGGACAGTTACTGCTCAAGGCTTGCGCCAAAG
>NZ_LWEY01000391.1:0-812 GCF_001634935.1 Oleiphilus sp. HI0043
GAATATACAAATCGACAATATCGACACCTACCTGCCAATACGCCTGACCCGGCTTACTCTTTAAAAATGTAATGTAGGCAGAGAGGTCCTCATCATTCAAATTACGATAGCTGTAATTTGCGCCCATCAACATAAATTCGGAAAACTGCTGACTTAGCATTGGTTCCATGCTCTGCCACTCCTGATTCATACGAGCTTCTAAAGCAGCTGCCTTATTTGGATTAATAACAGCAACCGCTTCCAAAACCGAAAAATACACGCCTTTCATTAGCTGAATAACAACCTTATCAGCATTCAGAGCTAAAGAAAGCTTCTCTAGCAATTGCGCTCTATCCTGCTTAACAGACTTGAAGCTTTGCTCCTGAAAATAGCGTTGCATCTTCTGCTGAGCTTCTGGTGTACTGGCCGCCCGTTCCTCTGTACTGATGCGTTGACCTAAGGGAGAAGCCAAGAACTTAATCGCATCAGACAAATCTTCAGCACGCTGATCCTGACTCAAATAAACCATTGCAATCTGTTCACCATCAACCTTTTTCGCTGCATGAGTCACGGCCGCACTGGTCTTTTCAAAACTGACGGAACTATTGACTGACAAACGTTTCATATCAAGCTGCTGCCCCATAGAATCAGGCAAAGAAGCAATCAACTCACTCAAGCCAGAGTCATGAAGAAACTGCTTCGCTTCCTCGATACTCAAACCTTTAGCCATCAGGGGTGCGGCGTGAGAAACAAATACAAGTAATAGGAAGGCTAAAGCCCTGTTTACCAATGCGTTCATGGAAAATTCCTTTGGAAAGCGCTGACCATTTGAA
>NZ_LWEY01000392.1:0-1239 GCF_001634935.1 Oleiphilus sp. HI0043
AAAAAGGATGGTATGTTAGGTGCTCTATAAGGCTGTTTATAACGCTGGACAATAGTATTTGGCAAACGATTTTGCATCGCTTTTTTTAGAATGTACTTTTCGTTGAACGCTTTCATCTTGAGTTTTGGGTGCAATTGGCTGGCGAACTCAATCACATTGTGATCAAGAAAGGGGAAGCGACCTTCAACTGAGTTTTTCATTAACATTCTATCCCCTTGAGAGTTGAGCAAGTAACCTGCCATCAAGGTTTTACTCTCAAGGTATAAGGATTTATTGAACGGCTTCCATGAATCAAACCGATCTGGTAATGAGGCGATAAGTCTCTCCTCTGCATTAACATTTAATTCTGATGATAAGGCGTCACTATAGAAAATTTTTGCTTTTGAAGTTGATGCGATCCTTGGCAAATGTGAGAAAAGAGGATGGTTCGGTTGGTCTACACCTCCACCAAAAAAAGCTTTCAAGAAGGAGCCGGCTCGGTCACGAGACATATCTAAATAAGGATATAAGCGCTTGATTAATAAAGGGCGCCAGGATGAGTCAGGCTGGCGTGACCAGAACTCTCTAAGTTTGGCTTCTTTAAAAAGGTCATAACCACCGAATATTTCGTCCGCTCCTTCTCCTGTTAGTACTACCTTGTAGTTTTGCTGTCGAGCCAGGGCTGATAAGCGACCCATAGGGATGGGCGCTGTACGTACAATAGGGCTTTCAGTGTGCTTTATGCAGTCCAAGAAGTCATCCGCAATATTGCTGTACTTGCACTGTGTTGAAAAGTGACTGGTGTTTAAGTGTTCGACCATGGTTTTTTGGTGCTTGCTTTCATCCAGGTCAGCATCTTCGAAAGTGAGTGAAAAGGTGCTGAGGTCTCCGTGATCCAGGTGTTTGATGAGTGAAACCAGGATCGATGAATCTAAGCCGCCCGAAAGATAGGCTCCAACGGGGACGTCAGCCCTTAAACGAATGCGAACGGCTTCTTCTAGAAGTTCAGATACCTTCTGCGCTGCAATCTTTTCATCTACTATGTGTGGGGCGGTTCCAGATGAAAATGGATAATCCCAGTATTGGCGTCGCGTTAAGTTTCCTTTCTCAAAAACAACCTGCTCTCCTGGTTTAACCTCGTAGACATTCTCAAATGCTGTGTTAGGAGAGACAGGTGCCCAATAGCTAAGTATTTGGTCTAAAGAGTTTAGGTTTAGTTTTGGTGCTGAAGGAAGTGTACACAGTATGGCTTTAACTTCT
>NZ_LWEY01000393.1:0-567 GCF_001634935.1 Oleiphilus sp. HI0043
ACAAATAGCGAAAACCTCTCTCACCTCTTACGACGGTGTAAGCACATTATTTTCTGTTTTGATGGCGATCGAGCCGGATTACAGGCTGCAAGAAAGGCAATGGAAAACGCCTTGCCTATATTTGAAGATGGGATGCAGCTGGATTTTTTGCTATTACCGGAAGGTGAGGACCCTGATACTCTAGTGAGGGGGGAAGGGAAAGATATGTTCGAAAAGCGAGTGCTTTCTGCTTATCCCTTATCGGAATTCATGCTTAAAATTTATTCAGAGGGCCTTGATCTTAGATCTGCCGAGCATAAGGGTTTGCTAAAAGAGCAGGCAGAAGCTCAGATAGAGAGGGTGAAGTCCTTTGTTCTGAAAAATGCGCTGACGCAAAAGCTAAATTCACTGATGTTTAAGCGTCGAGGGAAATTCAAGCAAGATGCAGCTAGTGATGGGCGGGAGCTGGTCGGCGCTAGGGTGATTCCTGACCCGGATACTAGCCTTTGTTTAGCGCTATATTACCAGCCAAGTCAGGCTGAAAATTATCTAAGTATGATCAGTGGGCACCAAGGGTTTCAGCAAACT
>NZ_LWEY01000394.1:0-871 GCF_001634935.1 Oleiphilus sp. HI0043
GGTCATCAAGGTTGCCACCGGCAAAGAAAGTCGACTTATTTGAACGGAATAGCACACCTGCGAAGTCTTCATCACGAAGTTGTTCGACTGCTGCGCATAAGGAGTCTGTAAATTCCTGGTCCATTAAGTTGGCACCGGAATTGGGCTTATCAAGAATTAAGTGAACGATATTATCTTGATCTTTTTCTACAATCACTGAACTCGTGTTGTTATTTATACTCACGGCCGTTCTCCTCTTAAACTCTTTCGATAATCGTTGCGATACCCATGCCACCGCCGACACACAAGGTCGCTAGACCAGTCTTTAAGTCACGCGCTTCGAGCTCATCTAGTAACGTACCCAAAATGATTGCGCCTGTTGCGCCTAAAGGGTGACCCATCGCGATTGAACCGCCATTAACATTTACTTTTTCTTCACTCACTTCTAGTTCGTCCATAAAGCGCATGACCACAGAGGCGAATGCTTCGTTCACCTCGAACAAGTCGATGTCCTTAACGTCCATGCCAGCTACTTTAAGTGCTTTTCGTGCAGCGGGCGCAGGACCTGTGAGCATAATCGTCGGGTCAGTTCCAACAACAGCTGTAGAAACAATACGAGCCCGTGGTTCCATACCGAATTTTTTACCAGCAGCCTCACTACCAATTAAGACAGCTGCAGCACCATCAACAATACCCGAGGAGTTACCAGGTGAATGGATGTGATTGATTGACTCAACTTGCGGATAACGCTGACGAGCAACACCGTCAAAGCCCATCTCGCCCATCATCTGGAACGAAGCTTTTAACTTACCCAAGGTCTCCATGGATGCATCCGCCCGAACCAACTCATCGTTCGCTAAAATTTCGATACCATTACGATCAACGACCGGCA
>NZ_LWEY01000395.1:0-718 GCF_001634935.1 Oleiphilus sp. HI0043
AATAGAACAGTCTTGGTATAAAACCTGGGAAGAAAGCGGCTACTTCAAGCCTTCAAATGAAGGCCAGCCCTACACCATTATGATTCCGCCACCGAATGTCACCGGTAGCTTGCATATGGGACATGCCTTCCAGGACTCTATTATGGATGCCCTAACCCGCTATCACCGCATGAAAGGTCATAACACTTTATGGCAGGTCGGTACCGACCACGCGGGTATCGCAACTCAAATGGTTGTTGAGCGCAAGCTTGCTGCTGAAGAAGGCAAAACTCGCCATGACCTCGGACGTGAAGCCTTTCTCGATAAAATCTGGGATTGGAAAGAAGAGTCCGGTGGCACAATTACCCGTCAGCTTCGTCGTTTAGGTGCTTCTGTCGATTGGGACCATGAACGCTTCACGATGGACGATGGCTTTTACAAAGCCGTTCAGGAAGTATTTGTTCGTTTATACAAAGATGACTTAATCTATCGCGGCAAGCGTTTGGTAAACTGGGATCCTAAGCTTCACACGGCTATTTCAGACCTGGAAGTCGAGAACAAAGACAAAAAAGGCAATATGTGGAACCTTCGCTATCCACTAGCCAATGGTGAAAAAACCTCTGAAGGTAAAAACTACTTAGTCGTCGCAACCACTCGCCCCGAAACCATGCTGGGTGATACAGGCGTTGCAGTCAACCCTGAAGATCCACGTTACAAAGACCTGATCGGTAAGTTTGTA
>NZ_LWEY01000396.1:0-706 GCF_001634935.1 Oleiphilus sp. HI0043
TTATGTATCCTGGATACGCCAGGTTTAAACGCCTTAGGCTCAGAGCCCGAACTCACCATTAGCATGATTCCTAATGCCCAGGCTGTTATCTTTATGCTGAGTGCTGACACGGGCGTTACAGCCAGTGACATGGCAATCTGGAAGCAGTATATCGATGTGCATGAGTCTGAACACCGTGCAGGTCGTTTTGCTGTGCTGAATAAAATAGATGTGCTCTGGGATGACCTGCAGGGTGAACCGCATATTAGTGCTTCGATTGAGCAAATTCGGCACCTAACAGCCAAGCAGCTGAATATGGATGCAGAAGATGTTTTGCCTTTATCTGCAAAACAGGGTTTGATTGCTAAAATCAGAAAAGACCATTCATTATTGCAAAAAAGTGCTTTTCCTAAATTGGAGAAGCTAATTTCCAAGCGAATTATTGCCGAGCGTGAGTCAACGATTTACAAAGATCTTCTGCGAGATTTGCAAAAGATGCTGCATGGCTCGCAATCAGTTTTGAATGACCGTTTGGCTAACTTATACGAGCGTCACGAAGGGCTAGAAAGAGAAGTACTAAGCCCCGAAATGTTGCAGAATCTAGCCAAAGAAACGCACACCGAGCACGATATCTATCACCGCAAACTGATCACTTTACGCTCTAGTCGACGTTTGATGGAGTCGCAAGGAGAAGTATTGCAGCAATTGGTTAGTGAAGAGCGCTTGA
>NZ_LWEY01000397.1:0-1194 GCF_001634935.1 Oleiphilus sp. HI0043
CGTGATTGCATAAAGTGCGAAAGAACATTTCCTAGCTTTGATCAAGTCTATAAAGGTCACCTAACAAAGACCCTCTGATTTGTAAATCCCTTTTGATGCTGAAATATAATCTATTTTCACTATTCAGGGGATAAAGGAATGCAAAATACGGCTATAAAAGTTATATCAACGTGCTTAGTTACTGGAACTCTAATTGGCTGTAATGGAGGTGGAAGTGGTGGCGGTGGAGCTGCCCCTGGAACTAATGGTGGTCAAGGCGGTGGAGTAGGGCCTGAGTTAGTAATCGAGTTTAGAGAGGCACCTCTAGACCCAAAGGTTTTTAATCTGCTTTCAAATGATAGAAGTACAGAAAATCACTTTAACCCTGAAGAAAAGTTAAGCATAACTTGGATGACAACGGTTAAATATTCGGATGACACTACGTTAGGTGTTAATCAAAGAGAGCTTTACCAAGCAAAGGTCTATCTGAGTGATAATGATATTATTGAGATTGATAATGATCTGGAGTTGTTCACTATCCAGTGTTCTTTCCCAATGGCATTGGGAGCAGATTATGGGTGTAGTGAATTCGCTTCATTTGAAAGTGTATATGCAAAGGATAATTTGAACCAATTTTCTACAACAAGTATTCCTTTAAATAAGCCTGAAGGTATCCAAAATCATGTTGTCGATGCAACGGATTTTCTGGATATTATTCCAAAAGATGCCAATGTTATAATAGAGACCTGCTTGATATCTGAGCCTGACAATTGTGCAGAGGCATCTGTTGCAATTGAGTTATACTAGCCAAACATCCCTGATGCATAATAGAAAAAAAATGAAGGCAGTTTTTTTGAAAAGACCTATAGAGATTCCTTTCTGTGAAGACATAGATGGTTTAACCGATGCTGTAGAACTCATGCTGGACCTAGTTCAAACCAACATTGATAAAGGGTTCATCCTGGATATAGACGCTGTTTTCGAATATGCGCAAGATGGTTTTACTCTGGTTACCTTTAACCTTTTAGTTAAGAATCTCAATAAAACGCTTTCCGATCAGGCAAGGGCAGTCACTCAAACTTTCACTGTGCATTAATTTAACCTGGTCAGCTGTCTGGAACCCGTGTCTTCTGCGTCGAAATTAGATCATTATAGAGAGCTCGCGGGACCAATTATTCATGCAGTTATCCTCGAAACGGGGAAAAATGATGTGAA
>NZ_LWEY01000398.1:0-864 GCF_001634935.1 Oleiphilus sp. HI0043
TAGAGGCCCAGATAACATCGTTACTGATGTCTTCGCTTGATGAATCGGTGTAGGTTCCGTTAGCACTTAATTGCACACTGTCGCCGACCTCAAGATCGTCGGGAATGATGCTCATCGCAATGCTGCTTAAAGCAATTACGTTTATGCTGAAACTGGCTGATTCTCCAGAAAAAGCCGCTGTAATCGTAGTACTACCAGCATTGATTGCCGTAATCAGGCCACTGTCTGACACTGTCAGGATATTCGTGTCACTAGAGCTCCAGCCAGCGTCGCTACTTAAGTCAAAACTTGAGTCGTCGGTGTATAAACCGGTCACACTGGCTTGAAAGGTTTCGCCAGATATCATTGTTGTTGGTGGTGTTGATAATGAGAGACTCTGAAGTGAAGGCGTATTATTGGTCTGTTTTCCTGAGCTGCTACCGCCGCTGCAAGCGCTAAGTAATAGTGATATTAAAAAATATGTCAGTACTTTAGATGCGCTATTTATTGAAAAAACGTTGAACATTGAATAGTGATCCTCTTAATATGCGCGCAGTTTAGAGATTTTTCTACAGGAAGTATGTTCCATTTTGTCAACAGAAAGTGAAATTCTATAAAACAGCTTCATATAACTGTTTTCCTAACCGGCAAAATTTCAACAGAAACCCTATTGAGGTTAAGTATGCAAAGTAACATTAGGTACAAGTCTAGCAGTCGTAGAGCTTTGCTCTCGATATTTTTGCTATGCCTTTCAATGAATGTAATGGCTGAACGGGAAGAGAGCGGTGCGGGAGCCAGTTTACAGTTAGTAGCGACCTTCAGTGTTTTGGCTGATATGGCTAAGGCGGTGGGAGGAGATCATGTATCCGTATCTACCTTGGTAGA
>NZ_LWEY01000399.1:0-944 GCF_001634935.1 Oleiphilus sp. HI0043
TTTGGCTGGGCAGTTAAGAACGGACAGTATGATGACCTGGAAGGCCCCGCGCACAGCATTCTCTATGATGATGATAAAGACATGATCCCGGGGCAAAACAACAAAACTCAAAAGAAAGACCTGAATACTAAAGACAGTCAACATAGTGAAAAATCGGACGACTAAGTTTGCTAAATGACCCCGGTATTCTTATTTCTGCCTTTATGCTTGGCTTTCTAGGCTCTGCACATTGCTTGGGAATGTGCGGAGGTTTAGCAAGTGCCTTAGGTTTACATACCTCATCATCAAACAAGGCAAGCTTCTTACTCTCCTATAATCTGGGGCGCGTTATAAGTTATTGCATCGCAGGACTGATTGTTGGCAGCCTTGGTTTCTGGCTGAGCAAACAATTAGCAGCCTTAGAGGTTCTCAGATATTTAGCTGCAACAATGTTAATTCTAATGGGTTTATACCTAGGCCAATGGTTTAATGGAATACTCTGGGCTGAAAAACTAGGTAGTAAACTCTGGCCCTTGATTCAACCATTATCAAAGCGTTTTATGCCTATTAAATCAATCAAAGATGCGCTAGTGGTTGGCATGGTGTGGGGTTGGCTACCGTGTGGTTTGGTATACTCGGCTTTGATCTGGGCAAGCTTGGAAGCAAGTATCTTCGGTTCAGCACTAATCATGCTTGCTTTTGGCCTAGGCACCCTGCCTTCAATGTTGAGCAGCGGTTTATTAGCACAAAAACTATCCGCGACAATTAGAAAACGCTGGTTCCGCTCTTCTGCCGGAGCAATGATGACTTTATTCGGCTTATGGTCTTTGCCAGTCATCCAGAAAACAGTTTACCAGCTATTAAACGCTTAGCTAAGAAGCCCAATGATAAATTTCTGAAAAAGGCTCAAAGAAACTTTCATATTGTTTATACGCAGAGACGGCATCCTGATTTATTTCCCGCCT
>NZ_LWEY01000400.1:0-833 GCF_001634935.1 Oleiphilus sp. HI0043
CGGTACCCATTCGAAAAATAGACAATGCAGAAATGGTCAATAAAGGAAAAGCCGTCTTTCACTCCGCTGGCTGTGCCGCGTGCCATACTCCAAGCTATCAAACATCCGGGCATACTGAGCAAACTTCTCTTAACATGCAAACCATCTGGCCTTACACCGATCTATTACTGCATGACATGGGGCTAGGGCTGGCGGACAATCGACCCGAGTTTAAGGCAAACGGACAGGAATGGAGAACCGCTCCACTTTGGGGGCTCGGTTCAGACAAATACGTAAATGGCAGCCATTTTCTTCTGCATGACGGCCGCGCACGCAGTATACTTGAAGCAATTATGTGGCATGGCGGCGAGGCCGAATCTGCCAAGCAAGCCGTACAAACAATGCCCCAAGAGCAACGCGCACAACTGCTTACTTTTTTGGAATCACTTTAATGAACAGAACCTCTACGATTTCCAGTATTTTCTTAGCTTGTATCCTCTCATTTGTATGTCATGCCGCCCCAAGTGAAGCTGACTGGAAAAACTTCAACCATGCGACAGTTAATAGCTTTGTTATCCCGTTTTATCAATCGCTTAGCGCTGCCTCTCAGGCTTTGCAGCAGAGCACCCAAGGCCTCTGCCAAAGCCCTTCTCAAGAGGCGCTAGATAATAGCATCGGTGATTTCCACAAGACGATGGATGCCTGGCAATCTATTCAAAATATCACGTTTGGCCCCATAGAGTTTTCAATGCGCAGCCATAGCTTACAGTTCTGGCCCGACAAGAAGAATCATATCGGCAAACACCTAGGTGTTCTTCTAGCAAGTGACGACAAAACATTGCTGAATGAAGATA
>NZ_LWEY01000401.1:0-766 GCF_001634935.1 Oleiphilus sp. HI0043
AAGCCACTTCTTAACAATGGCTTCTTTAAACTCTTTTGAATAATGCTTCACTCATATTCTCTTACCGCCTCCTATTCAATTATTAAAAATTAACAGAGGCGACAACTATCCTGACACAGGGGGATAGTCATCATCTCCACTCTGCGAGTGCACTTCAGCGTACCGACTTCGTGCGCTTTGTAGAGCGAGGCTTATTGTCCGGTGGGATGATTGGGCTGTTTTTTTAGTCCCCTTTACTTATATCGAGGAGTTTAGCTTCAATGCATGGCTAGTGATCGCGATCTTTAGCATGTTCTTTGGTGCGTGGTTTGGCGGTGTTGGTGGGCTCAATACTGAACACTACAAGATCCAGAAGTTTCACGAACAAATTATTGAAGGTCAGCACTTGATCTTAGTGGATGTTAACACGAAGGATGAACAACGCATAAAGTGCATTATGGAAATAAGGCACCCCGAGGCGGTACTTCAAGGTTCTAGCTCGACTATTACTAATCCGTTTTCCAAGGATGATGCTGAACACATCAGCGCAAAGTCTTAGGGCTGCGCATTAAGGTGATAAAAGCTTAGATTATCGCCTTAATGCATTATTTGCAGTTCACAAAGTGTTCATGTCGAAATCTGTCAAAGCAAAAATTTCAAGGACTTCATAGGTATTCTTGTCGAGCTTTGCCAAACCAAAGCCTGATTTCCCAATTATGCGGATATAGAAGTATTTGCCTGTATCAAACTCTTGATCCTTATAAATCTTCTTAAGGTAGACTTCTTC
>NZ_LWEY01000402.1:0-955 GCF_001634935.1 Oleiphilus sp. HI0043
AAACAGCAGCGTCTTTGCAGTATCAACAATTGGTAACAGTCGCTACGCAAAACGATTTTGATAGTGAAGACGAAGCGGAAACAGTCAGCTACTTGGCAGAGCAACTGAAAGATGAGTTTGAGGGCACTGAATACGCTTTGTATGCTGCGATGTTTATGGCAAAAGACCTGGTAGAAGACAAAAACTACGAAGGTGCAGCAGAGCAGCTAAATTGGGTTTTATCAAAAACAGAAGATGTTCGTCTTCAACATATTGTCACCGCTCGTTTAGCTCGTATTTTATCTGCGCAAGAAAAGCATGACGATGCTTTGGCCTTGCTTAAGCCAAGTGAAGAGGCGTTTAAAGCGAGCTACCTTGAAATAGAGGGTGACATTAAAAAGCGACAAGGTGATATCCCTGGCGCTATCGAGGCATACAAGAATGCTTTCGAACTTATTAAAGAAGAGCCTCAGGCGCAACCTTTGTTGGCGGTTAAGCTGTCAGACTTAGGTATCGATCCTAAGACCCTATAATCAATTTTGCCCCTTTTTGTCAGCCAGCATTGCCTAGGCTGAAAACTACAAAGGGGCGAGAATTTATCTTTCAAAGGCAGCTAAGCTCTGCCTTTTTTGTTTTTATATAGTGTTTGAAGTAATCATACAGAACGCTAAGTTGCATTAGGGATTTCATAGCATGGCGCTAGAGAAAATACATCGGTGGTGTAAAAAGGTCGCCTTTCTTGGCCTTTTGTCTTGTTTGCTAGCTGCTTGTAGTAGTTCGCCAGTAAATCAGCCTGCAGAGCTTGATATCGACTTCAAAGACCAAATTAACTTTAAACGTATATGGAAGAAGTCGGTAGGAGAAGGTGATCAAGAACTAAAGCTTCAGCTTTCACCTATCCTTAGAGATGATAAGATTTACTCAGTCGATACTGAAGGCTTACTTAGTGCTATAGATCGTTTATCCGGTAAGACTC
>NZ_LWEY01000403.1:0-554 GCF_001634935.1 Oleiphilus sp. HI0043
TGTTATCTGAATTCTACTCGCATGGAACGAGCTCAGAGCGAACTGTCTCAGGTCGAGACTTCTGCGCGCAGAATGAGTGTGCGAATCAATATATCCTCTTCAAGTCAGGGGGCTTCCCCGAAACCTCAGTTATTGGTCGCTGAGCAGGACATGAGCTCTGCAGGCACTGAGATTGTAGATCATTGTTCAGCAAGCGCCTCAGATAAGAATGATGACGATGCTCCCTTAAGCTCCCAAGAAGCAAATTCTAACGGTCAGATCTTGAATGATTATATTGGTGAGTTCTTTTCAGAGCCTGCCCAGGTTGATATTCAGGCGTATAAGCGTCCAATTGAGCAAGAAGTGTCGTCAGCTAAAGAGACGCTTGAACCTGAAGATCTGCCTACCGTTCAATCACTTGCATCGTCGAAAGGGCTTGACCAGCTAGTGCCCGAGAGTGAGAGTGATGAGGTGATTGTTGTTGAATCACAGACCAAAATCACGCCAGTCATTCTTGATGAGGGCGTAGCGGAACCAGATAACTTACCTGTGTTAACTGAAATGGCCTCTATTGA
>NZ_LWEY01000404.1:0-1044 GCF_001634935.1 Oleiphilus sp. HI0043
CGTCGACGGTTTGTATATCTACAACGCTGGTGACGATTCAATCGATACCGACCAAGGTTATATCGGTACACTTTCAAACGTTTATGCTGAGCAGAACATCGTTGATGACGAAACTGGTTCACGTGTAATTGAAGCAGATAGTCACAGCACCTCTACTGATGGTGACCCTAAAGCGCAACCTACTCTTGAAAACGCAATCTTGAAGTCAGTTGGTCGTGCAGTTCGCTTGCGCGAAGGTACAGACTACGTGTTCAACAATGTTCAAATTTTGGTTGAGTCTTCATCAGATGCAGACGTTGAGGCGATCCGTGTAAGTGACACTGGTGTTGATACTGATACTCGCGCAACGGTAACAGGTGCAGGTCTAGCGATTAAGAACAATGTAAACGCTAGTGCTGACCTGTTCACTGCAGGTTCTGAAGCTCGCTTCACTGTAGATGCTGGTAGCACGCTTTATACAGACGATGATACCTCTTTGACTATCACTGAGTACGATGCGAGCTGGGCTGAATAATCCCGCTTAAGTCTAAAAGTGTAAGGTCTTAGGAAGTTTAATGACAGGGATGTTAAGTCTAACTACAAGGAAGTAGTTGGACTTAAATAAATCAAAAGGCCCGCTGTGTAGTGGGCTTTTTATTTTGTAGGTATAAATTTAGCCACTCAGTTATTCGGCTCTTAAATAATGGAAGTATAGATTTGTTTCAAGTTGAATCCAAAAAGCGTTCAACCCTTATTAAAGAACGTTGTATTACTGCAACTCTCGCGATCTCAGCCGCAATTGCCATTGTTACAACTATTGGTATTTTGTTTTCTATCCTGTTCCAGGCGTTAGAGTTCTTTCAATTAAAAAGCCTTTGGTATTTTATTACAGGTACCGAGTGGCACATGAGCCATGGAGAAAGCTCCTTCGGTGCAGTACCGATTTTCGCCGGTACCTTCATGATCACAATTATTGCGTTAGCGGTATCGATACCCATTGGCTTGGGTAATGCGATTTATATGAGTGAATATGCCTCATCAGCTCAGCGAAAAATATTGAAGCCC
>NZ_LWEY01000405.1:0-686 GCF_001634935.1 Oleiphilus sp. HI0043
TATCGTTTGTTGCGACCGCTTGATCTATTGTGTGGTAAATCTATTCAGTCGTATATGGCAGCTCAAGCTGTCGAAAATATCTCTATTGAGGTGCTTTTAAGTACCGATTCAACAAATACTCACTTATTGGAAAAGCAACTCGAAGGAAATTTATACGAGAGTTGCTTGGCAGAATATCAGACGGCCGGAAAAGGTCGTCGTGGCCGAAAATGGGTTAGTCCTTTTGCGAGAAATATTTATCTTAGTATTGCTTTTAATCTTGATGGTGGGGCAGAAGCTCTATCGGGGCTAAGTTTGGTGGTTGGTTTGTCTGTTGTGAAGACGCTAGCATCACTTGGTGTTAGTGGCGTTGAGTTAAAGTGGCCGAATGATGTTTGGTTAAGTGGAAGAAAGTTAGCAGGTATTTTGGTTGAGTTGCATGGAGAGGCGACAACGAGTTGGCGGGTTGTGGTTGGTCTGGGTTTGAATGTTGATATGAAGCCTGAGGATGCGGAAGTGATTGAGCAGGCTTGGTCAGCTTTGTCCGAAGTATCGGATATTGGTCGGAATGAGCTAGCTGGCAACTTATTGAGTGGTTTGTATTGTGACTTAGAGCGTTTTAAGTTGGGTGGCTTTAAGGATTTTTTGTCGGATTGGAACAAATTTGATGCTTTAGCGGGTAAAGTGGTTGAAATCAACAGTGGTGC
>NZ_LWEY01000406.1:0-1190 GCF_001634935.1 Oleiphilus sp. HI0043
GGTGCTGTTGTGATTAATGGCGATGGCACACTGAACTATACACCTAATGCAGATTTCAACGGCTTAGATAGCATTAGCTATGAAATCTCAGACGGTAACGGTGGCACGGGGGCCTCGTCGGTATCCGTCACGGTTAACCCCGAAAATGATGNACCAGTTGCTGTAGTCGATACCGCTGTAACGCAGGAAGATGCTTCTGTCACCATTGATGTGTTAGCGAATGATGGCGATATCGACGGAGATAGTTTGAGCATTAGCTCAGCATCAGCGTCAAACGGTGCAGTTGCGATAAATGGCGATGGCACACTAAGTTATGCGCCAAATTCAGACTTTAATGGTCTTGATAGCATTAGCTATGAGGTCTCAGACGGTAACGGTGGCACGGCGACCTCATCGGTATCCGTCACGGTCAACCCTGAAAATGATGCGCCGGTATCAATATCTGATACAGCTGTTACTGATGAAGATACGGCAGTTGTTATCGATGTTCTTGTGAACGATAGTGATATTGATGGTGATAGTTTATCTGTTGTGGCTGCTGCGGCGATTAGCGGTGTCGTAGCTATCAATGGTGATGGAACTATCTCATATACGCCTAGCGCTAATTTCGTAGGAGAAGATTCAATCACCTACGAAGTTTCGGACGGTAATGGTGGAGTCGCCAATTCAACCGTCGCAGTAACTGTAAACTCAACTGAGGATGATCCAATTACTATTGTTGGAACTGGTGCTGCAGAAACTTTAGAGGGTGGAAATAATAACGATAACCTCGCAGCCAAAGGTGGAAAGGACGTTCTATATGGATATGAAGGCAACGACACGCTACACGGTGGTGGCGGTGCCGACTCTCTATATGGCGGCTTGGGAGCAGATACACTAAAAGGTGCTAATGGCTCTGATAAGCTTTACGGGAATGAAGGTAACGATTTGTTGGTGGGTGGTAAAGGCCATGATACCTATTACTACCAAACTGGTGATGGCTATGATCGTATTAATAACGCTTCAAATAACTTCGCGACTGATACTGACAAACTTAGTTTGGAAAGTGTAGGTGATGTCGATGATGTATGGTTCAAAAAGACGAACAACCATCTCGATATTTATGTGCTGGGAAGTGAAGACCACGTTCGAGTTAATAACTGGTACAAGGCAGATAAGTTTAAGCTGGATTCAATTGAGGCGGGTGGCCA
>NZ_LWEY01000407.1:0-1008 GCF_001634935.1 Oleiphilus sp. HI0043
CCCACGTCGGCGAGCTATGAAGAATATATGTGTAAAGTAAACAAAGCAGCTCATGACGCCGAAAGCGATCAAACACAAATCCGGTCTAATTTACTCAAACTACACAAAATGTCCTTGGGCTTATTGCCTGGCTGTCTTGCAGATATAGATTCCGAATTTGTTCATCAATACAGAGTTTGTCTAAGAAAAACCCGGTCAATTGCTAGCATGATTTACACCTTAACAAAAGACAAAACGCTTGATCAGCACCTACGGAACTTAAAACAGCACGCAATGCTCACTGGCGAGCTGAGAGATTTAGACGTATTTCTAAACTACCTTTCAGTCATTTCTGGTGAAGAGCAAGGCACATACGGTGAGGGGCTTTCTCAACTATACCAAGACCTCGAAAAAATACGTCACGAGAAGCTGTTAGCATTCTGTGAATTCGCCAATAGTGAACGTTTTCTTCGAGACAACAAACAATGGAAGCAGTTTCTTAGATCTAGTGAATTTGAACAGCTGTGTGGAAAAACTAATGATGACAAGCTTACTGACAAACAAATTGAGCTATCAGACAATATCAGTCGACTTATGGATAATTTAACCTCAAGCAATCAAGATGACGACCTTCACCATATCCGTAAGCTAATTAAGAAAAGCCGCTACCTCTCTGAGCTTACTGGCTCCAAAACAAACTCAGCCAAACAATCTTACAAAGCCCACCAAGCGCTCTTTGGGCGTTTCCAGGACTTATGCGTACAGTGTGAAATGTTAGGTAGGTATATTGAGCTACAGACTAAGAATGAAAATAAACAAGTGAAGACTTCTGCCAAAAAACTATTGAAGCACCTGCAACAACAAAAGACTGATCAAAAAGAAGTAATTTGTAAGCGAGAGCCTCATCTCTAAACTATTGGCGGATCAGTTTTTGTATAGCAATAGATATAAAACAATTTCTCATCAAAATTCCCTGCGACTTTACGTTGTATGGACTAAACTAAATTCCTGTTAATCCACTATTTTATG
>NZ_LWEY01000408.1:0-732 GCF_001634935.1 Oleiphilus sp. HI0043
GGTAACTTTTTCATCCAGAGACGATGCATCCAGCGAGTAAATACCTGGCAAGTCGACAACGTTTGCCTCGTCTCCTAGCAACTTTGTTCGCCCTGCTTTGCGCTCAACCGTTACGCCAGGCCAATTACCTGTGGTTTGTCTAATTCCTGTAAATTGATTAAAAAGGGCTGACTTACCACAATTAGGGTTGCCACCCAGAGCGATGGTTAACATAGGCTTAGGCCTCTGAAGCTGCTAGCAAGGAGAAACTTTAAGATGACGGGCAATACTATCGCCCAAGGCGATTCTCGTTCCACGATTTGCGAGAACCAAACCGTGTCGGCGACGTTGGAGCAAGCAGACCTCACCACCCACACGCAAACCAAGCCCTATCATTTTTCTGGCAAGGCTTTTACCGCCACTGATCTGTGTAATGGTTGCGTTCTGACCTTCTGATAATCGATCCATACTTAAGCTTTGCGTCATCAAGATTCACCTCACAAACAATAATAGGAATGATTCGTATCTAAAGGCTATCAATAGAACTTAATGAATACCATTGAAGCTTAATAGGAATCAATCTCGTTTGACTTAGATCAATTATTGGCAAGCTTAGGCTGATAAGAGTAGGTAATGACTTACCTCCTATTGGTTATAAAAGAGAGAGCGAAAATTTTCTCAACCCTTTTCCCAATTGAGGTTAGAATAGAAGCTCTAAACCAAAACCGAAGCACTCTATGAGAACCGTCAAAG
>NZ_LWEY01000409.1:0-767 GCF_001634935.1 Oleiphilus sp. HI0043
GTCTTGTCTTGTGAGGGTGGTGTGTATTCAATCATTTCTTAGTGTGCAAGTTACCAGGAATCACGTTACTAGGAATAAAAATTTATTTATGCTGTTTAATGGAGCTTAGACGCAAAAATAGTATCTGACCAATTTGGATGTATTGAGCTTAGCATTGAAAATTCTGTTTATATCATCCCCAGATATTTACGCTGCTTCGATTTAGGTCTAAGCTCGGTGGGTTGGAATAAGAAATATAAGGCTGTTTTTAATGGTTGTTAATAACGCGATTATCAATATTACAAATTTGCGACTTCGAACTTATATTGGGTTCAATCCTGAGGAACAGGAAAAGCAACAAGATATTATTATTAATGTGGAAGTACATTATCCTGCAAATAAACTGTGCCTGGAAGATAGTGTTGAAGATGCCTTGAACTATAAACACATTGCAAAAAGCATTATTAAGCATGTTGAGGATGGTCGCTTTCTATTATTGGAAAAACTGGTGTCAGACGTGTTGGGTCTTTGCAGTGAGCACTCTTGGGTGAGCTATGCGAAAGTACGAATTGATAAACCTCACGCGCTACGTTTTGCTGATTCAGTTTCTCTCAGTCTCGAATATAGGAAGCCGGAGTAGTGTTTTATGAGTAAGTCACCTGTTTTGATCACTGGTGTAGGCAGGCGCATTGGCTTGGCGCTGGCGCTTGATTGTTTGGCCAAAGGGTATCATGTGATCGGTACCTATCGAACTAGCTACCCGGAATTGGTGAAGCTGAAGGATATGG
>NZ_LWEY01000410.1:0-1124 GCF_001634935.1 Oleiphilus sp. HI0043
AGACACTTCTGAGTTTGTTGGCTTAGAAGGCGAATTGGCTGCAGATAGCGAAGTTGAGAACCTACAATATGTTTCTCCTGAGATTGCTGACGGTTTAACTGTTGGTGTAACTTTGCCAGTTGAAAGCAGCTCTGTATTCGCTGGTGCTTTAGCTGCTAAATACGCTATGGATAACCTTGAACTTGCTTTTGCATACTCTATGGGTCGCGAAGAAGCTGGTGTTGAAGCAGAAGATACTATTGGTTTAGGTGCTACTTACTCAATGGATGATATTACTGTAATGCTTGGTTACGAAAGCATGTCAGATACAGTTGATTACATTGGTTTGCAGGGCATGTACACAATGGGTCAGAACCAGTTTGCTCTAGGTTATGGTATGAAGTCTTATGATGGTGCAGAAGACGAAGCGACAATTGCGCTTCAAGCTCTTCATAATGTAACAGATCATTTGTTTGTAGCTCTAGAATACACAACGTCTACTGACCTTGGTGGTGTTGATGGTGCGGATGTTGACGTACTAGCTATCGGCGCTAACTACAGCTTCTAAGTTGTAAGTTTAGAACTAAGCTCTAAAAAGCCGGTGACTTTCACCGGCTTTTTTTTGCCTGAAATTTATGTAAATCAAACGATAAGGTGTTTTGTGCCGAAAGAAATTGAACTAAAACTTAGTGTTGTGGGTGAAAGTCTTGCTGTGCTTGAGAGCTTGGAAGCGTGTTTGAGCAATCAGGGGTTTGTGCTTGAGTTGCAGCGAAAGCCTTTGCAGAATATTTACTATGATACGCCTGATAAGATATTGAACCAGCATCGAATGGCTTTGCGGGTTCGGAAAAAAGGCGATGCTTTTATTCAAACCTTGAAGACCAAGGGGAAGTCGGTAAGCGGTCTAAGTGAACGTGGTGAATGGGAATGGGAATTGGCGGATAACAAGCTAGATATTTCACTTCTAGAGGGCTTGGATGTTTGGCCGGAAGGAATGAATTTGGAAAGTTTAAATGCGGTGTTTGAGACGAACTTTGTTAGGCATCAGGTATTAATTGAATGGCAGGGTAGCGAAATTGAATTAGCTTTTGACCAGGGCGAGGTGTTGTCAAAAGGTAAGTGTCTGCCAATCAAAGAAATTGAGC
>NZ_LWEY01000411.1:0-918 GCF_001634935.1 Oleiphilus sp. HI0043
GGGTGGAATCCCATCCCAGTAACTGGTTTCTTCCTGAGCGCCAGTAATTCTCCCAGCTGTCATCTGGCGTGATATAGCCAAACTCAAAGTTGTTAGCGTTGATGTGATACTTTGCTTGTACGCGGCTGCCAGTGCTCGCATCGGTCATGCCTTCCTGGTTATAGACCATTTGGCCGTTTAAACCCTCTGGGTCATTCTCAACATTGTAATCATAGTTGTAGTAAGCAAACGCTTGGGTAAGAGGGTCCATGCCGTTATGACAACCTACACAGCTGTTTAAGAAGATTCTGCTGTCGCCACCAGGGCTACGCGAAACATCTTGCCTGACGCGGTCAGGTGGTAAGGAGGTGTCGTTAAGTTGCTCCATATCGTTGCATAAGTGGTTTAACACGGTAAAACGGAACAGTGCACGATTGGTACCGTCTTTCATGAATGCATGAGCGGATGCGCGCGTGGTCATGATACCGGCAGCGGCAGCGCTAGGGATGTTGTATTGTTCCGACTGAGTGCTGGCAATCAGATACTCTTTTAGGCTGTGTCCGCCATCTTCCAGAGCTTCATAATGCGCGTTGCTACTGATGCTCGGGTTTGGTAGCCCAAGTGAAGAATTTCCGACATAGAGCACGTCGCTATATAGAACTGACCGAAAGTCTGCGTCATCGCGTACTAAACCAATTACGGTTGCCATATAGTCATTGAAGGGCACAAAGCTGGACATGGCTTCATTTGTCCAGGGGGCTGCAAGGTTTTTTAGCGTAACGTCATAGAAAGCAGTGTGTTCCATTGCCGTATAGGCCGCATTGCTAGCTTCGCCCGCCAAAATATCCGCCGCCATAGAGTCGAGTACACTTGCAGTAGGGGGCACACCCGCTATTCTGTCATGTATACGTTTAGCTTGCTCTCGTTCCCCGGCCGTTA
>NZ_LWEY01000412.1:0-731 GCF_001634935.1 Oleiphilus sp. HI0043
AAAGAAGAGTGCGATTCAGCCGACATTACCAAAGATTCAGTACATTTAGTTTAAATTCCGAATAGAATGGGCTAACTGGGTACCACAATAGATAATTTAAATAATAAATAGACGCTTCCCATGACTCCTTCTATACATATCAGATTACTGCTCCTGCTTATAACGTCAACCCTAACCTTCAGCACCTACGCATCGATCTCTATTACTGAGCCTCAACAGCCATCAGACTTATCATTTCAAACTGACGCTAAGAGTGAATACGATACCAAGCTAATTACACGTCTGAAAAAGTCTCAAGTTTTCGAACGCTTGCGAATATTTAGTGAACAAGACCTTATTTTAAAACAAAGCATCATTTATCACTTTCACCAAGCTGACCAGGCTACAACGAGCCAACCTTTAGCACTTGACACTGCAAGCTCGAACAACAAACAAACCAGCCAGGTTGATATAAAGATCGACATCCCCTTCTCCTTTCTATACCAACTAGATCAAGGCCTAATTGCCAAATACCCTCAACAAGAGGGTATACAAGAAGCGATATACAGCGCAGCCGTTGAAAAATATTTGTGGTTTGAACTAGGCAGAGCCTTGGTTAGTCAGTTTGATTTAGGCGTATCCGGGCAAGAAGTATTTGCACTGGATAACTTCTCGACCCTTATGCTTATCAACCTGAACCACCATGACAGCGACTTTATTCTGGAAGCAACGGAAGCATTTCTACTAATCAG
>NZ_LWEY01000413.1:0-784 GCF_001634935.1 Oleiphilus sp. HI0043
ATCAAGCGTAGCATTACCTTATCAGAAAGGAGCACTGCTGATCTGGTCGATGAGCTATCAAAAGAAGTTCAGGGAATTAGCCATGGCTCAATGGGTGTTGGGCGTAAGGTTATTGCTCTGGAAAAGCGTGTCGAAGAGCTTGAAGCCATAATAGACGAAATGCAGAAAAATGACCCGACTAAAGTTTCTTACTCCGAAGCGTCACGTTTGGTGGAGTTGGGAGCGGGGATCGATGACCTAATGAATAGTTGTGGCATCTCTCGTCCAGAAGCAGAGCTTGTTAGTGCTCTCACCGAAAGTAAGCAAGATACTATTCCTACCCTTACTCCCACTAAGTAGCTTTAAGCCAGCCAATACTTAAATCAGTGTTCACATCGAGAGCATAGCTTGGGTGTGAACTAGTTATACATCATCAAATGCTTAAGCAACTGCAGAATATTCATTCATAGCTCTTATCGGCTGCACTACTTTACTCTTTTCTTTGTATAGTGAATGTTCAATATAGGCGTCAATTTCACACTCAGCTTCGGCATCTAAGGCGCCAAAGCGTAACTCAAGTTGAAAGGTATCTTTAGATAAGCGTCTAATACAGATTACATCTGCATTAATTTGAAGAAAGCTTTCTAATTTAAATGCGACTTCAACTTTAACCGGACACTTAGGTGATACCGAAGGTGTATTGGGTAGTAAGCGATGCAAGGTTTCTTGGTCACAGTTTAGGCATATGCCGTCACGAGAAATGGTTTTAAACGTTGCTCTCTCATGTACCCCTTGGCCTGATAAA
>NZ_LWEY01000414.1:0-1434 GCF_001634935.1 Oleiphilus sp. HI0043
GCGTTTAGAATATAGAGGATATGATTCAGCAGGGTTGGCTTTATTGTCTGAAGCAGGCGAATTTAATCGCTTGAGACGTATAGGCAAAGTTCAAGAATTGGCAGACGCACTAAAGGCAAACCCTTGCAAAGGTGGAACCGGTATTGCACACACACGTTGGGCAACTCATGGTGAACCTAGCGAACGTAATGCCCACCCTCATGTATCAGGTTCCGAAATTGTAGTTGTTCACAACGGGATCATTGAAAACCATCATACTCTGCGTGAGAAGCTAAGTGCCGTGGGTTATGAATTTGCTTCGGATACAGATACCGAGGTGATTGCTCATCTAGTTCATCATGAACTAAAAACACATGACTCACTATTATCAGCATTCAGATCAACTGTGAAGCAATTAGAAGGTGCTTACGGAACGGTTGTTATGGATACCAGTGATCCAGACCAGCTAATTGCAGCGCGTTCTGGTAGCCCATTAGTGATAGGATATGGCATAGGAGAAAACTTCCTGGCATCAGATCAATTAGCATTATTACCAGTAACGAACCGTTTCTCCTTCCTAGAAGAAGGCGATATCGCCGTACTGACACGCCAAGACGTGACCATCTATGATGCTGTAGGTAGTGAAGTATCAAGAGATATCAATGAGTCTGATGTCTCGCATGATGCTGGCGACAAAGGGCCATATAAGCACTACATGCTAAAAGAAATCTATGAACAGCCGATTGCTATTAAGAACACCTTAGAGGGTAGAATTGCAAACGGCCAGGTTCTTGACACGGCCTTTGGTGAAAATACAGCAGAGATTCTAAAAGGCATTGATCACGTTCAAATTATTGCCTGTGGTACGAGCTACCACGCCGGCATGGTCGCACGTTATTGGTTTGAAGAAATTGCTGGTGTGTCGTGTAATATCGAAATTGCATCTGAATTTAGATATAGAAAGTCGGTTGTTCCGGCTAATGCACTATTGGTTACAATCTCGCAGTCAGGTGAAACAGCCGATACCCTGGCAGCACTAAGACTGGCCAAAGAAATCGGATATAAAGCTAGTTTGACCATTTGTAACGTGCCTGGTTCTTCACTAGTTCGTGAGTCAGACTTAAACTATATGATGAATGCGGGCGCTGAGATCGGCGTAGCATCCACCAAGGCATTTACCGTTCAATTAGTTGGCTTACTGCAGCTTGTCGTCGCTATTGGAAAGAACAAAAATATGCCAGCCGAAACGGAAGCTTCGATCGTTGAGGCCTTACAGGCACTTCCTTCAATCATCGAACAAAGCTTGGATATGGATAAGCAAATAGCCGAATTGGCGGAAGACTTTGCTGACAAGCACCACAGTTTATTCCTGGGTCGTGGTGATCAATACCCGGTTGCGATGGAAGGTGCACTGAAGCTTAAAGAGATTTCGTATATTCACGCTGAAGCTTATGC
>NZ_LWEY01000415.1:0-657 GCF_001634935.1 Oleiphilus sp. HI0043
CTTGTTGCTCAGACAGTACGCGAGTGGTGCCAGCATTTTCTGTGTTGACTTCAGCGTGATCCTTAATGCCAACAATTTTCTCACTCATATCTTCAGCCACAGCACTTTGTTCTTCAGCGGCTGTCGCGATTTGGGTACTCATATTATTGATTTGATTGACCATATTGGTGACATTTTCCAATGAGTGGTTGGCGGTATTGGCTTGCTCTACAGTTTCATGGACCTTAGAGAGGCTTTCTTCCATCACACCCACCGCATTTTCAGCGTTTTCTTGAAGCTTATTAACGATGATGTCAATTTCTTCGGTTGATTCTTGGGTTTTACCTGCCAATGTTCTGACTTCATCTGCGACGACCGCAAAACCCCGGCCTTGTTCACCTGCTCTCGCGGCTTCAATGGCAGCATTAAGTGCTAGAAGGTTGGTTTGTTCAGCAATACCACGAATTACTTCCATAACTTTACTGACGTCTACGCAATCCTGTCTTAGTTCATCTAGTACGGTTTTTGTATTACTGGTTGTCTGCTCTAATGACTCGACGACATTGACGGCGGTATTAACAGTTTCTTTACTAGAGATTGTCTCGTCATAGGCTTCATTGGCGCTTTCAGAGGTGCTGACGATATTTTCGGCGACTTCTGAAATAGAAGCAGCCATTT
>NZ_LWEY01000416.1:0-980 GCF_001634935.1 Oleiphilus sp. HI0043
CCACAAAACCAATCAAATACATTAAGCCATACCAATGAATTTGAATTGGCCCTAAGTCCAAAGCAACCGGATCTATCTGGGGATACGACAACGCCATTGTAATTCCTTAAATTTTTAATATTAAACAGAGCTAAGTCACTAGAAAGCGAACACCAACTAATAGCAGAAAACCTGCAAACAATCTTTTCAGTAACAGAGGCGACAAGCGATGCGCCAACTGCGTTCCAACCCTCGCGAAGTATACAGAGCAAATAGATATTCCGAGTAAAGCAGGTAGGTAGATCAATCCCAAACTCCATTCAGGCCGTCCTTGCAAATCACTTCCCATCATCACATTACTGAGCGTGGCAAATAAAGCGATGGGTAAACCACATGCAGCGGCGGTACCCACCACTTCTTTCATCTCAATACGATACCGACTCAAATAAGGAACGCTAAGTGTTCCACCACCAATCCCGAAGATAGAAGAAAACCACGCAATGACCACGCCCATTATAGATAGTGCGATATTTCCGGGTATCGCCAAAGACTGCAAGCTAGCGGATTTGATAAACATTCGCAGCGCTACAATCACCGCAAAAAGTCCAAACAGCTTTTTCAGCATCCAGCCATCTAGTTGCACCAGCGTTAATACACCAAGCACCGCACCTAGCGCAATACCAGCACTCATCGGCCGAAACACCGACCACAAAACCGCGCCTCTCTTATGGTGATTATATACCGAGCTCATCGAGGTAAACACTATGGTCGCAAGTGAAGTTGCTATCGCCATATGGGTCAAGACTTCTGCGGGGAAACCTTGGCTTTCGAAGACAAAAACCAGGATAGGCACGACGACTAAACCACCACCCACGCCAAAGAGCCCTGCCGTTAACCCGGCAAAGATACCCGCCAGCAAGTAGCTCACAATAAACATAGTCCGTATCTACCCCTAAATAATTGCATGGTATGATAGCTGTATTACATTCTGAGGTCATTCT
>NZ_LWEY01000417.1:0-698 GCF_001634935.1 Oleiphilus sp. HI0043
GGATGATTCCATTGGCTGTTGCGGCAGTGTTGCTTTGTTCGTTCTTTGTTCAGTCTGGTGAAGGTGCAGTGTTCGCTATGGTGCCACTGGTTAAGCGGCGTATGACAGGGCAAATCGCAGGCATGGTTGGAGCCTATGGTAACGTGGGCGGTGTGACCTTCCTGACGGTATACTCATTCGTTGATGCATCGACCTTCTTTATGGTGATTGCGGGTGCTGCTGTAGCATGTTTGGTTTTGGTTCAGTTTTTGGATGAGCCGAAAGGTCATATGCATGAGGTATTACCAGACGGTACTGTTCAAATGATAGAGGTTAGCTAGGTATAGCTACGACTTTATCGCGAGCCTGTACTTCTGTAAGGCTCGCTTCTATTTTATATCCTCTGTTTTTACCATTTAATATTTATCAGATCTATGCATGAAGGACATGAGTATTCCTACCTGTTGCGTCTGAATTTATGAATAAGGTGGTGTCGTATGACTAGAGCTGTTATCTCAAATACAGGGCTCTCTCAAAAAGAACGCGCACTGTTAATTGATCCCTTGGATTCAAGAGCAGCGTTGTTACGCAGAGCTCTTCGCGAAAACGCTTATCCGATAATCGAGACAGTTACCGAAGCTTGTCTTATGTTGGCTAAAGCGGAGGAGTATCAGCCTGATATTCTCGTGGTAGGTATGGACTTGCCCGACGAAGACACT
>NZ_LWEY01000418.1:0-992 GCF_001634935.1 Oleiphilus sp. HI0043
TACTTTGAAAGGTATTGATCATGCCAACAACGGTGCCGAGTAAGCCCAGAAGAGGGGCGACTGCAGCGAGTAGTTTGATTGTCCCCAGGCCCTTATCCAGCTTAGGCATCTCGGACATAACGATCTCTTGTAGCTGAACTTCAAGCGTATCATGTTTTAGCTGAGTACTTTGCTCGTCACTTGAACTGCTTTCCTCATTTCCTTTGCATGCCTGATAGGCCTGAATTATTCGGCCAAGAGGATTGCTAGCGTCTGCAATTTACGGTGATCTCATTTGTTTTTTGATTGCTCGTTGAGAGTAGCTGATTGTTAACCATCTAAACAAGCTTAGTAAGAGCCCTAGTAAACCTAATGTGACAATGGCGTAGCCAATATATCCGCCTTGGTGGAAGCGATCTTCCAAGCTGGGAATCAGTGCCAGCTGTTCAAGTATCAAACCGTTCGAAGGGTCGATTACCGCTGTAAGGGGTGTGTTGGGACTTAGAGCCTGGTATTCGGCTTGCTCAACGACTCTTTGGTATTTTGAATTTGGTTGTATTGGAAGCGTATTTAGAGTGTTATTCGCCGGGTTGTGAACAAGAAAATTACCTTCGCTGGTCGTGGTAAACGTACCAATGCGTTGGATAACCGTCTGTTTTCGCTGGCCATCTACTGTAATTACTTCACCTTGGTAGGTGTGGCTTTGGCGGTTTTGCTGAATATCATATTGAAGTAGCTCGAAAAGGGCTCTTAAGTCATCTGAGTCGGGGAGTGCTGTTTTAGTTGCCAGCATGCGAAATGTTTCAAGCTTTGCAGGTGACTCATGACTAATAATGGAGGCCTCCATATTCGACTGACCATCTTTAACAGCTTGCTTCCACACAGAGAACAGGTCTTTTAGCGCGTGACTTCGTTCTGCTAACTGATGTTTTGCATCGTCAATGCTTTGTTCGGTTTTTCTAACAGTCTGGTTGAGGGTTTTAAGTTCCTTTCTTTTATTGGAAAGCTCCTTT
>NZ_LWEY01000419.1:0-616 GCF_001634935.1 Oleiphilus sp. HI0043
CGACCCTTCCCGAGCAAGTCGACGGTCGATATACAGGCAAGGTAAGCGGCACACCCAGCTTTAAAGAAGGGAAAATTACGCGTTTGAACGAGTGGTTAGAGACGAATCACCATACACTCAAAGGTTCTTTTTTCTATAGCGATTCACATAATGACCTGCCTTTATTAAAGCTGGTCAGCACGCCAGTCTCTATCGACCCGGATGACACCTTAAGAGAATATAGTGAACAAAATGGCTGGCCAATACAAACTCTCAGAAGCTAAGAAAAAAGACATGATCAGGGGCTTATTCACCACTTTCTGTTGTTTAGCGCTATTCGGCTGCAGTGAACCCTCAACGCCAGATATCACATCCAGCAAAACAAGCTCAGCAATAAACAAGCAATCGTCAGATATTGGCAACCGTCAAATCGCAACACTCTCCACCTCTTTGATCGACCAAATGGTTAAAGAGAGTAATCGATTACTTACTGAAACCAGCAACGCAGCCGCTAAGCTACAAAGTTCTATCGACAAACTAACGACTCAGCCATCGAAAGAATCTCTACAGGAAGCTCATCAGCAGTGGAGTCTAGCTCACGATACATATATCTCGACTAGACTTCTTAGACAATGGC
>NZ_LWEY01000420.1:0-914 GCF_001634935.1 Oleiphilus sp. HI0043
TTACCTGGACTTACCCAAGGATGATTGTCGCTTTAGCTGCATTCACTACCCGGAAGGGCTAGAAGTAAAGAGTCAGGAGCAACAGGCCCTATTTAATATTAACGGCATCCAAACGCAGTCTTCGTCGGTTTATAACCTGCTTGCACAGGTGCCTGAAATGAAAAAATTCGATGTTGATGTCTTGCGCTTAAGCCCTCGTGCTGAGGGTATGAGTGACATCATTCGTCGCTTCCGTGATGCGCTTGATGGCCAGTCGAGTGAAATTGCGCTGAGCGATCAGGATTGCAACGGTTATTGGTTTGGCAAGCCGGGTATGGATATGCAATCAAGTCAAATGGTTTAAGTTGTGAGTGTTGTGGCTGGAAGGCCTTATCTTTCATTTGGCCAGTATATGCAACAGCGCCATGGCGAGCATGTCCATAAGCTCTCTCTCAACGCTTCCTTTACTTGTCCTAATCGAGACGGTAGCAAAGGTATTGGTGGCTGCACCTTTTGTAATAACGCATCCTTCAGCCCCAACGCCAAAGCGCCAGACTCAATTGAGTCACAAATAGCACGCGGCAAAGCGGTGATCGCCAAGCGTACCGGAGCCAAGAAATTTCTTGGCTACTTTCAGGCCTATACCAACACCTATGATGAGGCCGAAAACCTAAAGCGCTTGTATGATCGTGCTTTAGCGGTCGACGACGTCATTGGCTTGTCGATAGGGACTCGCCCTGACTGTGTTCCCGATGAGGTGCTCGAACTGCTCTTGGCTTATCAGGAGCAAGGCTATGAAATATGGTTGGAATTAGGACTACAAAGCGCTAATGATGAGTCACTCCTGCGGGTCAACCGTGGTCATGGCTGGATGGAATATGAAGATACTTGTCGGCGTGCTCGCGATATGGGGATAAAAGTATGTACGCATTTAA
>NZ_LWEY01000421.1:0-1237 GCF_001634935.1 Oleiphilus sp. HI0043
GGGAAATACTGAGAGCGTGCTTAAGGCGCTTTTAAGAAAACGCTTTCTTTTCTCGGTGCAGGCCTCAGGCCGCTCTGTACCCTCTGTGGTAAACCATCTTTTATGTTTTGATCTTTAATTAAGGGATAAACCGATGAACCACCGAGGACACCGGGCGCTTCGCTGCACCGAGGAAGGGATTGAGACACATCTAATAAAGCTTTTATCTTTTCTCTGTGTAGGCCGCAGGCCGCTCTGTGTCCTCGGTGGTGAACCGTCTTTTATGTTTTGATCTTTAATTAAGGGGTAAACCGATGAACCATAGAGGACACAGAGCGCTTGCTGCACAGAGAAAGTGTCAGCTTTACTCAAATATCAAATCTGCCCTGAAGATCACTAATTAGCTTTTGAGCAAAGTTCACTATTAGGGGAATATTATCTTTTGACAGATTAATTGCTTGGCTAAGCTGCCCTGCATCTTCAATGTATTCGTGAATCATTTGATTCCGAATTCTTCTTAGCTCTAACCACGTATCACTGCTTTCCAAATAGCCAAGCTTTTCAGCTCTATCCAGATTATCGATCGCGACACCTACTTTTTCTTGCGTAGCCTTGAGCCATGCAACCAACAACTTATCACCAACCGTATCTTGCAGGCGGCAGAAGCGCCCCACATAGGCCTCGAGCACCTCAGCCAAGTCAGGGTTAGTATCTAACTGCGCCGCCTTTTCCTCGTCAAAACCACCTGCAAATAGCCTTCCTTCAGAGTATTGTAGATGAGTAATTTCTTTTGACACGATTCGGCACAGATACCGTAGCCTTTCTAACTGACCTTGATCTAGGGTCATAACTTAATCCCGGTTTCTTTTGCTATGGTATGTATTGGCGAAAGCTCTACACTTGGTGTTTGAAGTATCACATCGGTTTTACGCCCATGAAACAAGCGAGATACTTGCGTGCTTATTTTAGCCGCAACGAATACGAGTTCGTCGATATCGTGCTTTGACACCACGAGTAGGTCTATATCACCGCCCTTTGCATGATCATCCACTCGCGAGCCGAACAACCACACTTCTACGCCAGGATCAATTAAACTGGCAACGATACCTTTAATGGATTGCGCTTGCCCTTCGGTAATTCTCATTTATGCAAATGACTCTAACTATAATTTAAAGCAGTGAATTTTCATGCCTTATCTTACTGGAAGGAATTAGACTTTGGTAGCCACATAGCGCTTCGCTGCACCGAGGACAGGATA
>NZ_LWEY01000422.1:0-895 GCF_001634935.1 Oleiphilus sp. HI0043
CGACATCAATATATTTGAATTATCGGAACAGACAGGTAAACACGAAGCGCTCAATACCATTACCCTCTCTACTTCACGTCATTACTTACAGGGCTTGTATCTGGAAGAAACACTCGAAAACAAAAAACTTATTTCAATCGCTAACGAATACGCTCAAGTCTATAGCGACTACTTCTGGCACTGGAGTGATAGCCGTATCAGTATTGATATGTATGACGTGGAAACACCTGAATCCACCATAGACAAAACCACATCTATACAGATAGAGGGTCAGTATGTCAGCAGCCGAAAAATCGGCTCAAAGCTCTATATCATTAGCCAATACAGTGCCTACCTCGACGACTATGTAATCTATCCCTATGAAGAAGATGATATTAGCCGTAACGAGTCATTAATCAGCAAGGCCACATTAGAAGACCTACTCCCAAGCGTCACCTTAAATGGCCAAACAAAGATTTTACTAGGTGAAAATGATTGCCATATTCCTAACGAGCCAGAAGATTCAACACAACCTACCCTGGCTATCGTTACTAAAATCGACCTTGGCGCTTCACATGATATGGCGCTTTCAGATATAAAATCCAGCTGCATCGCCGCCCCCATTGCCACAATCTACGCATCATTGAACGCCGTGTATATGGTAGAAAATGAATACAGTTACGAAAACGCAAATGATTCATCTTATAGCAGTACGGTCTACAAGCTAGACTATTCGGACAATGGTCTAGAGTTTGCTGGAAGCGTAGCCCTAAGCGGCCAAGTAGGCTGGAATGAACAGTTCAGACTTAGCGAGTATCAGGATCATCTGCGAGTCGTGACCACTGACCATTCCAGCACAGAGAGAAATATACATCGGCTACATACCATCAATATTGATGATACAGAGCTGAACCTG
>NZ_LWEY01000423.1:0-1059 GCF_001634935.1 Oleiphilus sp. HI0043
GTGCGAGCATGTCATAACAAATCGTGTAATCTCGGAGATCTGCCGCAAAACCTAACTTTTCATTGGCCTCAACCGTATCAGCACCTTGGTCTTGTAACTGGTAGGCACGAATCTTATTTAATAAGCCGATACCACGACCCTCTTGACGTAAGTACAGCAATACACCACGACCTTCATCAGCAATGCTTTGCATCGCCTGCTCTAACTGGTAACCACAGTCGCAACGCATACTAAACAAGGCATCGCCAGTGAGACATTCAGAATGCGTTCTCGCTAATACAGGAGCACCGTTTGAGATATCCCCTAAGGTCAATACAACATGCTCCTGACCAGACTCCACCTCTTCAAAGCCATGCATATCAAACACGGCAAAAGGCGTTGGTAAACGGCATGTTTCAATAAAGCGAACTTTCACAGACGATCCTCTTGGCACAAACTAAAAAGGCATACTAAGGGCTTACAAGCAAGCATCCAAACAAGCTATAAGACCTGCAGGGCGCGCATTGTATCACATTCTGACAAGCGAGCTTAACTCGAATGTAAATTGAAACGGTCTTTTCCGCGACAAATTAGTGAATTCAAACTTACATAACTTGAAAGCCCCGAAAGCAGCTGCTCTAATTAGCCTCCCAAAGATAATAAGAACTAAGAAAATGAACCTATACGAAGAGCGTATTCTTCCACATCTGATCAATGCTGCCTGCACCTCTCCCCCTATTCAGAAACTCCGTAAAAGAATAGTACCGAAATGCACCGGACGAGTTCTCGAAATTGGCATGGGCTCTGGCGCCAACCTTGAATTCTACAACAGTAAGAACATCGACTTTGTATGGGGCCTAGAGCCCTCTGAAGGAATGCGAAGAAAGGCCGCAGCTAAGGTGGCAAAGTCCGATATTGAAGTAAAATGGCTGGACTTACCTGGTGAAGAGATTCCGCTTGAAGACGACTGCGTTGATACCATCCTGCTAACCTTCACCTTATGCACAATCCCCGACTACCAAAAAACCCTTCAGCAAATGCATAGAGTACTCAAGCCTGAGGGTAAGCTTCTATTTAGTG
>NZ_LWEY01000424.1:0-21180 GCF_001634935.1 Oleiphilus sp. HI0043
AATTTAAATTCAAAACCGAAAACCAAAACCTTTAACAAGCGAAGATAAATTACTGATTTTAATCACTTAATTTATCCTCTATCTCCTTCAAACTTCGCCGCTTTCGAAGCGGTTCGTCTTAAGGAGGTGCGCATTATATAGAGCTGATTCTTTAGGTCAACACCTTTATCAAACTTTTTTATAAATTAATACGCCAAAGACAGCAACCACTGCTGCACCCATTTTTAACCCCCTCTTTATAACCCTTCTTTATACTAATACGACATCAACCCACCTTCTAACCACCGATATATAGCCTCCATTTACCACCAAGCCATCCAAAACCGACCAACATCACACAAACTCAACCTACACCCCCCCTCTCAAAATATAAACATTAATAACATTCACATTTATATGCAACGTTTTTTTAGGCTTTTTCTATGATAAAACCTAACAACTGTACGCTCATGACTTTACAATTTTTTAGTTTGCAAACAACAACTTAAATAAGCACTTATTTCTTTAAAGAGACAAGCCTAGCTAGCGCTACATCTAACAGGCATATTCATGAGACAGAGTTCAAAGTTCTTTCATAATTTTACAATTTTGCGCTAACAAGCCCCTCAATATTCATTTCTATAAAGTCGCTTCATAAAAGCCAGACCGTGCAACAAGCTAACACCGATCGTTTATTACTTAATGTCTTTGAACATAAAGAGCCATGGATAATCAGATGCCAATAAGAAAACTGAGTATTACCTCCCTATCATTTATTGTTCTTCTCTACGCTCAGTTTTTATCTGCTGCGCCCGGCGATGCAGGTAATATCCTAACAACACTGACTATTAATAATGTAAGCGGTGATGGTCGAACACCTACATCCCCTCAAGGCATTACCATGCATGATGGCTATCTTAGGGTAGTCGATTTTGGCACCGATAGAATATACCGGGTATATCCTGAAGATATATATGATGACATGGGCACAAGTGACGTAGGTGACGACGTACTATTGTTCTCTGCAGGCGACAGTGATTTAAACCTTCCTCTTGCAGACACCGATAACCCACCAATAAATAGCGATGGCAACCCCATCCCTACTTGTGGCGCAACGCCTGCAGGCCAATACTGTGGCGGCGGCGGTCTGACTTTTGCTGAAAACTATTTATGAAATGCCAGCCCTATAACTGACGACATCATAAAAGTAGACCCGGTAGATGGTGATAACCTCGAATCGGAGAATGCACTCGCGTCACTGGCATTCCCATCACCCACCGACATGACATACGACGGTCATAGCTTTTGGGTCGTAGACTGGCAAACTAACACTATCAATAAAGTACGCCCTGAAGATGGTGCGCTTCTTTTGTCTTTACCAGGCCCCTCCTCTTTACCTTCATACCAATCTAACCCCTCAGTCACTAATGCTCGCCCTTTTGGTATTACCTGGGACGGTAGAGACTTATGGGTAGCTGACCAAGAAGAACTCAAGGTTTACCGCATTGACCCAAGCGACGGTAGCGTTGTTGACTTCTTTGACACACCAGGAGCTGACCCTAAAGGATTAAGTTGGAACGGCGAATATCTTTGGCACACAGACCAAACCACCGCTACGATTTACGCTATCGAAACAGGGGTTATCCCGTTTGGCATTACCGGCTGCTTTGAAAAGAACGGTGTAGCAGTCAATGCTGATATATTACTTAGCCAAACAGCTTTATCTGACCAATCAACTAGCACTGATATTGATGACTGCTTCCAGTTCACTGACTTCACCGCTGGCACACCAATCCAACTAAAAGCCAGTGAAGCTGGCGTTGATGAAAAACCTATCATTACTCTTGCCGAAACATCAGCGGGCTCAACTGACGTCACACTTATTGTTGGCGACGAATATTCCGAGCCCGGCTACTCCGCTTATGATACAGAAGACTTGGATTTGACATCTGAGGTCGTTACTAGGCCGAACGTTATCGATACTCCCACTATTATCGATACATCCGTACCAAACCCTACGGGAATACTAGTTGAATATGATGTCGTTGATAGCGCAGGTAACAACGCTGATACGGTATCTAGAATGGTCTACGTTCTAGAAGAGGATATCATCGCTCCCGTTATTACTCTTACTGGCGACGATCCGACATACGTTGAACAACTGACCAGCTATATAGAACCCGGCGCAACAGCAATCGATAATCGTGATGGAGATATCAGCGCAAACATTACTATTTCCGGAACCGTTGATGCAAACACTGCTGGAACTTACACCCTGTCCTACGACGTTTCGGATGCCGTTGGAAACATCGCAACGACTGTCACTCGTAATGTAATCGTCCAAGACACAACTATCCCTAGCATTACACTAAGCGGAGCTTCGAGTATCACTCTGGAAAAAGGCGACACTTATATAGAAGAAGGAGCCACAGCCACCGATAATGTTGATGGTGATATTACGGCTAATATCATTATCTCAGGAAGCGTCACGAACGATACGGTTGGAAGCTATGTCCTAAACTACGACGTGTCAGACTCATCAGGCAATGCAGCAGTAGTCGTTTCTCGCACAATTAATGTTGTCGATACCACTGCACCGATTATTACGCTAATAGGCGCCAGCCCGTATAATCAAGAATTAAACACCCGGTTCACCGACCCTGGCGCTACTGCATCAGATGTTCCAGGCGAAGACTTAAGCAGCTCCATTGTCGTCAGCGGTTCTGTTGATTCAAGCATTGCTGGTACTTACACACTTTCTTATGACCTAAGCGATGCAGCAGGAAATATAGCGACAACAATATCTCGCGACGTAATCGTTGCCGATACCGGCGCGCCAACGATCACCCTTCTTGGAAGCAACCCTCTTGATCACGAGCTTGGAAATGCCTACACCGATCCAGGCGCTACTGCATCAGATGCAATCGACGGAGACTTAAGCAGCAGCATTGCCGTAGCTGGAGATACCGTCAACCCGAACCTAACAGGCACATGCAATGTCACATACGATGTTTCGGACTCAGTTGGCAACGCTGCACCTACCGAAATAAGAACAGTAAACGTAAACGACACAACACCTCCAACTCTCATTTTGTCTGGCGACTCAACAGTTCTGCATGAATTACGAACCCCCTATACAGATGCTGGCGCAAGCGCAAATGACAATACCGATGGAGACATCACTACGAGTATTGTAGTCGGCGGAGATACAGTAGATAGTGATACCGCCGGTGTATATATCATCACTTATAACGTAAGTGATGCCGCGGGCAATGCAGGCGCACCAATCAGCAGAGTTGTTGACGTTGCTGACCGCACAGCACCGGTAATAAGCTTACTTAGCGCAAACCCTTTGGATCATGAAGTAGGCACCATATTCGTTGACCCTGGTGCAACAGCATCCGATATTATAGACGGCGATGTTAGTGCCGATATTGGCGTATCTGGCTCGGTTGACCCAAACACAATTGGCACTTATACACTTTCCTATAATGTCAGCGACTCGGCAGGAAACGCTGCAACGACGGTAGTTCGTACAATTAATGTTGTCGATACCGGAGTGCCGGCCATCACGCTACTTGGCGACAACCCCATTTTACACGAGCTGCAAACTACCTCTACCGACCCTGGTGCCACTGCAATAGATGCCGCAGACGGAGACCTTTCATCTAGTATTGTCATCACAGGCTCAGTCGACTCAAATACCGCTGGAACTTATACACTCAGTTATGATGTGACGGATTCACAAAGCAATGCTGCGACAACCGTAACACGAGACATTATCGTTGCAGACCGAAGCGCTCCACTCATCACTATTACCGGTAGTACTACAGTTAATCATGAGCAAGGCACTTTATATACAGACGCTGGCGCAACTGCTAGTGATGTAATTGACGGTGATATCAGTGCAAACATCGTCACAAGCGGTACTGTTGACGTTAATACTGCCGGTACGTATAGCATCAATTACAATGTAAGTGACGCTACTGGAAACGCGGCAACACAACTCACCAGAACCGTTATTGTCAGTGACACAACTATTCCGGTAATCACCCTTAACTCAACGAACCCGCTGGATCACGAAGTCGGCACAATCTTCGTCGACCCAGGCGCAACAGCCAGTGACAACACTGACGGAGATATCAGTACAGCAATTGGCGTTACCGGAACTGTTGATGCCAATACGCAAGGTGCATACACCCTTACCTATAATGTTTCTGACTCATCTGGTAACGCAGCAGCAACCGTAGTTCGAACTGCAAACGTCGTGGATACTGGAGTACCCTCTATTGCACTTATTGGTGACAATCCAGTGCTACACGAACTACAGACGCCATACACAGATGCTGGTGCGACCGCTTCAGATGCAGCAGACGGCGACCTAAGCGCTTCAATCACAGTGACTGGGTCAGTCGATCCGGATATCGCCGGAACTTACACACTTAGCTATGATGCAAATGATTCCCAAAGTAATGCTGCAACAACGGTAACCAGAGATGTAATCGTTGCTGATAGAACAGCTCCAGTAATAACGATTACTGGAGGCAGCACCGTTAACGCTGAACAAGGAACGGTTTATAGCGATGCCGGAGCGACCGCAACAGACATCATAGATGGCGATATTAGCGTAAATATCATTACCACTGGCGCAGTTGATACAAATACCGCTGGTAACTACACCATTCACTATAATGTTAGCGATGCCGCTGGAAACCCCGCTATTCAGGCGAGTAGAACTGTAATCGTAAGCGATACAACAGCCCCACTTATCACCCTTGCTGGAGCCAACCCCTTAGATCACGAAGTAGGAACAATCTTCGTCGATCCTGGCGCTAGCGCTAGCGATAATATTGATGGAGATATCAGTCTAAGTATTGGCGTCACAGGAACAGTCGATGCCAATACACAAGGCACGTATACGCTTACCTACAATGTATCCGATTCATCAGGAAATGCTGCAGCAACCACTACACGAACAGTGAATGTTGTGGATACTGGCGCACCAACCATAACACTAAATGGCGACAACCCTACCCTGCATGAACTACAAACCACCTACACAGATGCTGGCGCTACCGCTACGGATGCTGTAGATGGTAACTTAAGTGCATCCATCATCGTTAGTGGGACAGTCGATGCGAATATCGCGGGTACCTACACCCTGTCTTACAACGTTACCGACCTACAAAGCAATGCTGCACCCACGGTTACCAGAGACGTAATCGTTGCCGATAGAACCGGCCCCGTGATTACTCTACTTGGCAGCGCTACAGTTAATGTAGAGCAAGGCGCGACATACACGGATGCGGGTGCTACGGCATCAGATGCCATTGATGGTGACTTAAGCTCCAACATTGTGCTTGGTGGTGCAGTTAATACCAGCGTAAGTGGAAGCTATACCCTTACTTACAACGTTAGTGACGCCTCAGGCAACGCTTCGACGCAAGTCTCGCGAACTGTTATTGTTAGTGACATGACTGCGCCGGTAATCAGCTTAGTCGGCACAGACCCGCTCAATCATGAAGTAGGCACCATATTCCTCGATCCAGGCGCTATCGCCTCAGATAATATTGATGGTGATATTTCAGCAAATATTGGAGTTACAGGCTCAGTAGATGCCAACACTGTCGGCGCTTATATCTTGTCATATAACGCTTCTGATGCAGCAGGCAATGCCGCAACCACGGTTAATAGAACTGTAAACGTTGCCAATACTGGCGCACCAACCATCACCATGTCTGGTGCCAACCCACTTAATCATGAGCTAAATACAATTTACACCGACCAGGGTGCGACTGCATCAGACGTAGTCGATGATGACGCTACGCTTAGCGCAGCAATTGTCACCATTAACAACGTGAATGAAAATGTCGCAGGCACATACACGGTCACTTACGATGTGACAGACTCTGGTGGAAACCCTGCCGCACAACAAGTCCGAACAGTTAATGTCGGCGACTTTACTGCACCAATGATAACTCTAATTGGCAACACAACCGTAAATATTGAACTTGGCTCAAGCTATACCGATGCAGGCTCAAGTGCGACAGATAATATTGATGGCGACCTGAGCTCCAGTATTATTTCAAGCGGAACAGTCAACCCTCTTGCGACTGGAACATATGTAATTAGCTATGACGTAAGTGATGCAGCTGGGAACAATGCCGTACAGCTTACGCGAACAGTAATCGTCACCGATACTACCGCACCGGTTATCACATTACTTGGCTCGGCAAGCATCAACCATGAACAAGGAACTGCTTATAGCGACCGTGGCGCCAGTGCTACAGACAATACTGACGGTGATATCACCGCCAGCATCACTGTATCCGGTTTTGTCGATGCAAATGCCGCTGGCACATACACTCTCAATTACAACGTTAGCGACAGCGCAGGAAATAACGCAACAACACTAACACGTACTATTACAGTTGTTGATACAACGCTACCGGTATTGACCTTAAGCGGAAGTACTCCAACTAATCATGAGCAAGGAACAAGCTATACCGATGCAGGCGCATCCGCCAGTGATACCGTTGACGGAGACTTAACTGCAAATATCCTTGTCACGGGCTCCGTTGATGCAAATACTGCCGGCTCCTATATTCTTACTTATAATGTTAGCGATACAGCCGGTAACGCAGCCACATCAATTACAAGAACCGTTATCGTGGCCGACACGACAGCCCCTGCTATTACCATTATCGGCAGTTCAGCCGTCAACCATGAACAAGGCAGCACCTATACAGATGCAGGCGCTACTGCCTCCGACCTTATCGATGGCGATATGAGCGCTAGTATTGTTGTCACGGGCAGTGTAGATGTTAATGTTGAAGGCTCGTATATCATCAGTTATGACGTAACAGATGCAGCAGGAAACCCCGCGACCACCGCAACAAGAACTGTAAATGTTGGCGATACAATTGCACCAACAATAGCCTTACTTGGAAATGCAATTGAAAATCATGAACAAGGAACAAGCTATACCGATGCAGGAGCGAGCGCTAACGATAATTTTGACGGGGATATTTCTGCAAACATCGTTGTTAGCGGAACTGTCGATGTAAATGCGCCAGACACCTACATACTCAGCTATGATGTCAATGATGCCGCTGGTAATGCCGCTGCTACAGTTAATAGAAGCGTTGTTATCGCCGATACAACAGTTCCAGTCATTACAATCAACGGTAATTCTAACGAAACCGTTGAACAAGCTACCAGCTATACCGACGCAGGCGCGACGGCAAGCGACAATGTCGATGGCAACCTAAGCAGCAACATCATCGTATCCGGCGATACGGTTGATATTAATACAGCTGGGATTTACACCACTCGCTATGATGTCAGTGACACTGCGGGCAATAATGCTGTACAAGTAACACGAACCGTCACAGTCGAAGACAGTACTGCACCACTGATTACCCTACTGGGCTCCAGCCCGCTTAATCATGTTCAGCTCACACCTTATACCGATGCCGGTGCAACAGCCTCTGACAGTGCTGATGGCGACATTACTGCCAGTATCACGCGAACAGGCGATGTAGATACCAATATAATTGGCACTTACCTAATTTCTTATGACGTAAGTGATGCTGCGGGTAACGCTGCAACAACAGTCTCACGCACAGTGAATGTAACAGACGGCATCGCACCAACAATCACTCTTCTGGGCAACACGATTGTCAATCATGAACAGAGCACCTCTTACACAGATGCAGGCGCAACAGCTGACGATAACCTTGACGGTGATGTCACCACCAATATCGTACTTAGTGGAGCTGTTGATGTTAATACTCCCGGAACCTACGTGCTCAGCTATGACGTCAATGATGCCGCGGGGAATGCTGCAACGACCGTTACTAGAACAGTCATCATTGCCGATACAACTATTCCAGTCATTACGCTAACAGGCAATGCAGCTGAAACAGTTGAACAAGGAACGAGCTATACCGACGCTGGTGCAACAGCCAACGACAACGTGGATGGCAACCTAACTTCCAGCATCGTCATAAGCGGTGATACCATCGATGCAAATATTGCAGGCATATACACGATAAGATACGACGTCAGTGATACTGCCGGTAATGCTGCTCTAAAGCTTAGTCGCACAATCACTGTTCAGGATACAACGATTCCAGTGATTACACTTACTGGCTCCGACCCGACCAACCACGTTCAAGGTACTGCTTATAATGATGCCGGCGAAACGCCTCTAGACAGCGCTGATGGAGACATTTACGGCAACATAGCAAGGACAGGCTCTTTCGATATCAACACGATTGGAAGTTATGTATTAAGTTACAATGTTAGTGACGCTGCCGGTAATGCCGCGGCTACAGTTACTCGAACAGTAAACGTAACGGACGGCATCGCTCCTGTAATCACCCTTGTAGGTGACTCAACCATTGATCATGTTAATGGCCAGTTATTCACTGACCCTGGTACGATAGGATCAGACAACCTTGACGGAGATATTAGCCTCAACATTACAACAGGCGGCTTTGTCGATATTAATACCGATGGCACCTACGTCTTGAGCTATGACCTTGTCGACGCTGCTGGGAATGCCGCTATAACCGTGCAAAGAACCATTAATGTTGTCACCCCTGCTGCAATATTTGTCGAGGCCGAAACGGGCACAATCGGTGATGGGCCAGATGTAGAAAGTTATGGCTCAGGCTTTACCGGCTCAGGTTATATCAATATAAGCTTGGCACAGGATGGAGATTACATTGAGTTCTCGGATATTCAGGCGTTCGCCATCCCTTACAACCTAACAATCCGATACGCTTCATCAAATGATAGCTCTTCTTTCGATATCCTTGTGAACGGTAGCGCCGCTGGTAGCATCGCTCTTTCTGCGACTGGTGATAACGCTCTCTATTTGGATTCAGCTGCTTTGCCTGTCACGCTAGTATCGGGCGCTAACACCTTGCGATTCAATATACTTGTCGATCCAACCGATAAACGAATCGACTCGTTTACTCTAACGCCGCAATAGAATGGAGATTAAAGCTTAAGGTGAAACTATGTTGAATCGATTTATTTACGCTGCTTGTCTACCAATATTATTAAGTGCCTGTGATGGCGGTAGCAAGCAATCGAGCACTGAACCAGCGGATATCAGAACAGGCAGTTTTATTGATAGCCCGGTATCAGGCCTATATTATGAAACAGAAACACAGTCAGGCATGACGAATGAGCGTGGTGAGTTTTCTTATAGCGATGGCGAACAGGTTAAGTTCTCTATTGGTGGAATCTATCTAGGTACATCAGAAGCACAGGAACTTATCACGCCTTTTGATCTATCCGGTTCCGCCCCGCTAAACAGTGAAAAAAGTATCATTACAAGTCTGCAAAGCACCGACATATCCAGCTTTGACCGCGTCATCAACATAGCGACACTCCTTCAGGCACTCGACCAGGACGGCGAGCCTGAGAACGGCATAGACCTTGGAAACGCTCACACAGAATTAGAGCTTTCAACAATCAATTTCTATGTAAAGGCCTCCCAGTTTACCGAGCAAGTCGATTTTAAAGGCGTTCTATCGCAACTCAATATCGAAAGCCACAGAACCTTCACTCAAGCAGCCCAACATCTTTATGAAAACCTCGATATCAGTATCGAATCAAACCTTAACTCTGCAGTTTTATCGAATGAAGGTAAGTTAGATAAAACCCTCGTTCAGTATTCATACAGCCAAGAGCGGCTTCTAACAAGCCAGGAAACAGACTTCAATAACGATGGAACTGTCGACAAAACCATTCACTACAGCTATGACAGTCAAAACCGTTTAACGCAAACATCTGATAGCGCGTCAAATACAGTTGAAACAATCAGCTATGATGATGACGGTAATATCCTGAGCAAAGAAATAGATAGACCTGAAGACGAACTCGATATATTGCAATCCTACACTTACCAAGACTCTCTACTGTCAAAACTCGAAACTGATTTGGGGAATGATGGCACAATAGATATTTTGGCAGAATATCAATATGACACCGAGGGCAATGTTATTCTGTATACAGTCAGTCGCAATAGCGAACTTGCTTCAAGCGTCTCATATACATACTCCGGAAACAGGCTTAGATCTCAATCTGAGGATAGTGATAATGACGGCGAAGCAAACTCTTCAATCAGCTATAACTATGACTTAAACGGCAATATCCTAAGCCAGCATAACATTCGATCCAACCAGGAAAACACTCAAACTTCTATAAGCCGCTTCAGCTACGACAGTAACAATCGCCCAAACCGCTACGAGCGTGATGATAACCAGGACGGCACACCAGAATATATCGAGTCATATCAATATAATAATTTGAACAAGCGGACCGAATACAAAAAAGACCTCGATGGCGATCGTGTTTGGGATTTTGTAGCCCAATATGATTACGATATCAATGGAAACCGAACACAAATGCTTGAAGATAGCGATGGCAACGGCATTGTCGACAAGGCTTGGTTTGCAGACTATCAGGCAGCATCATTTGACAACGCCTGGGACAGAATTATCGAACAACTCTGAGCTAATTAAAGATTCATAATTCCTTTTAAAAACCTGCGATAAGCAGGTTTTTTATACTCTAAAAGCAGTTAACAAGCAGCCCCTCAATTAACGACTCACCTTACAGGCATACAGAAATAAGAAGCCAGACCACACACAAAAACCACAAACACTAGAAACATAAATATTATTCATTTTTAGTTTCAACAACTTATAAAGCCACGCCACAGCAAAACAAAAACACCCAAACCCAAAAAAAGAACCATTTCACCCGACAAGCGTGCTCCATTTCAATTTTTGAAAAAAAATATCGCCGTTTGTTAAGCAGCTTCGCTCATTCATTAGACTCAGGTAAGTATTGCCGTTATATTCGCCGCCTTGGAAGCCTTACTTGAAATTCAGGCCATGGAACAGTAAGGCGACCAAGAACTTTCATACCTCATTCGTTATGGATAATAAATATGTACAAGCTAAAGCTAGCGGTCGCCTTTGCCTCTCTATTTATCTCATTGTTCTCGGGAGTTTCCTATTCGGCCCCGGGTGACCCTGGCAATATTCTAACGACACTAAGCATTAACAACATCAGTGGTGATGGTCGCACCCCTTCCACCCCCCACGGCGTCACCATGCATGACGGCTACCTTTGGGTCGTCGATTTTGGCACCGACAGAATCTACAGGGTCTATCCAGAAGATGTCTATGACGAAGAAGGAGCGCTTCAATTTTCTGCCGGTGATAGTGATTTAAACCTTCCCCTTACAGACACAGATAATCCGCCAATTAACAGTGACGGAAACCCCATCCCTACTTGCGGTGCAACACCGGCCGGTCAATACTGTGGCGGTGGCGGTTTAACCTTTGCCGAGAATTATCTTTGGAATGCCAGCCCTATTACAGACAACATTATAAAAATCGACCCTGTTGATGGAGATAACCTCGAATCCGAAAATGCACTATCAGAGCTCGAGTTTCCATCACCAACCGACATGACTTATGACGGACATAGCTTCTGGATAGTTGACTGGCAAACTAACACTATTAATAAGGTTCGCCCTGAAGATGGCGCGCTACTTCTATCATTACCCGGCCCTTCAACACTACCTTCTTATCAGTCTAACCCTTCTGTCACCAATGCTCGTCCTTTCGGTATTACCTGGGATGGTCGCGACTTGTGGGTAGCAGACCAACAAGAACAAAAGATATTTCGGGTTGACCCCACTGACGGTAGCGTGGTCGGTTTTTTTGAAACACCAGGCTCAAACCCCAAGGGCTTAAGCTGGGACGGGGAACTAATTTGGCACGCTGACCAAACAACAGGCCTAATTTACGCGATTGAAACAGGTGTCATACCTTTCGGTATCACAGGCTGTATCGAAAAGAATGGTGTAGCAATCGAAGCAGACCTACTTCTCAGCCAAACAGCACAATCGGATATAACCACAAGCACCGATGTGGATGGTTGCTTCCAGTTTACCAATTTTGTTGCTGGCTCCCCGATTCAGCTTCAAGCAAACGAGTCAGGTGTTGACCTTAAGCCGGTTATTACACTTAGTGAAACGTCACCTGGTTCAACTGATGTCACCCTCTTGGTCGGCGATACCTATGCAGAGCCTGGCTTCGTTGCGATAGACCCAGAGGACGGTGACATTAGTGTCGATGTTATCACTAGACCAAACGTCCTTGATACTCCCTCTATTATTGATACTTCCACCCCTAATAACTCCGGCATTCAAATTGAATACGATGTTGTCGACAGCCAAGGCAACAACGCGACAACAGTTATCCGAACTGTATACGTCATCGAAGAAGATACTACTGCACCAGTGATCACTCTTATTGGTGACGACCCTACTTATGTTGAACAGCTTTCGACTTATAATGAAGAAGGCGCTACCGCTATCGATAACCGTGATGGAGATATCAGCGCCAACATTATGATCAGTGGAAACGTCGATTCTGACACTGCCGGCACTTACACACTTGCTTACGATGTTACCGATGAAGCTGGCAATGTAGCCACGACCGTAACGCGCGAGGTGATCGTTCAAGATACGACTGCACCAGTAATAACACTTATCGGCGACGCAGTTGTTACACTAGAAAGAGGCGATAGCTTCTCAGATGAAGGTGCCAGCGCCGTCGACAATGTTGACGGAGATATTAGTGCAAGCATAGTAAGTTCAGGTAGCGTAATCAGCGGAAGCGTTGGCAGCTACATCATAAACTACAATGTTTCTGACACTGCTGGTAATTCAGCTATTGTTGTATCGCGTACAGTTAACGTCGTCGACAGCACCGCGCCAATCATTACCTTGTTAGGAGCTGCTCCATATAATCAAGAAATTAACACCCCATTTAATGACCCAGGCGCTACCGCAATTGATGTTCCTGGTGAAGACTTATCAAGTTCGATTGTCGTAACAGGTACGGTAAATACTTCAGTCGAGGGAACCTACACTCTTTCTTACGATGTAAGCGATGCATCGGGTAACGTTGCAACAAGCATTTTCCGAGATGTTATCGTTGCCGATTCCGGTAGCCCTATGATCACCCTACTCGGAGATAACCCTCTCACTCACGCACAAGGCTCGCCTTACACTGACCCTGGAGCAACAGCTACGGATGCGGTAGATGGTGACCTTTCCGGAAGCATTGTTGTCGGTGGCGACACGGTAGACCCTAACTTAATCGGCAGCTACCTTATAACTTACGATGTCTCAGATTCATCGGGCAACCCTGCTCCAACCGTAACCCGTACAGTCAACATAGATGACTCAACAGCCCCAGTAATTACTTTAATTGGCGATACAAACACCAATCACCAGCTTGGCACAGCCTACGTCGATGCGGGCGCTACAGCATTAGACAATATAGATGGCGATATTAGCTCAAATATTGTTGTTAGCGGTGATACCGTCGATGGAAATACTCAAGGAACTTACACAGTTATCTACAATGTCACTGATTCATCAGGAAATGCTGCAAACCCCATGGTAAGGTTTGTGACGGTAGATGATGTAACACCACCGGTAATCACCTTAGTTGGCAATAACCCAATTAATCATGAAGTGAATACAATTTACACTGACCCTGGTGCCACAGCCACAGATAATACTGACGGCGATATTTCTGCAAACATCGGTGTCAGCGGTACAGTCAATGCAACCGTAATCGGCAGTTATGTACTGAGCTACAACGTGAACGATTCCTCAGGCAACTCTGCTACTACCGTTACCCGAACAATTAACGTTCAAGATACTGGCGCACCTAGCATCACTCTCCTAGGTAGCAGCCCACTTAACCATGAACTAAATACCCCCTATACCGATGCTGGCGCGACTGCAAGCGATGCGCTGGATGGTGATATCTCAACTAACATCATCGTCGGTGGTGCTACCGTAGATTCCAGTGTTACTGGTACCTACGTGATCACCTACGATGTCAGTGACTCCAACGGCAACCCTGCCGTACAGCAAACACGTACAGTAAATGTGAACGACTTTACTGCCCCAGTCATTACGCTTAATGGTGACAGCAGCATTAATATCGCTCTAGGTAGTGTCTACAATGATGCGGATGCGAGTGCGTCGGACAATATTGATGGCGATATTTCAGCAAGCATTATTCAGAGTGGCACTGTTGATACCGGTACAATTGGTAGCTACACCCTTGTGTATAACGTGAGTGATGCGGCTGGCAACGCTGCAATCCCCGTCACACGAACAGTTAATGTTGCTGATGCGAGCGGCCCTGTTATTACGCTGATCGGAACCAACCCCATTAATCATGAGGTGAATACAATCTTCACCGACCCGGGTGCGACAGCGCTAGATAATGTCGATGGAGATGTATCTTCAAATATCGGTGTCAGCGGTACGGTCAATGCTGCAGTTGTTGGTAGCTATGTACTGAGCTACAACGTGAACGATTCCTCAGGCAACTCTGCTACTACCGTTACCCGAACAATTAACGTTCAAGATACTGGCGCACCTAGCATCACTCTGCTAGGTAGCAGCCCACTTAACCATGAGCTAAATACCCCTTATACCGATGCTGGTGCGACTGCGAATGACGCACTTGACGGAGACCTATCTGCAGGCATTATAGTTGGCGGCACAATGGTCGACTCTAGCGTTGCTGGTACTTATGTCATTACCTATGATGTCAGTGACTCCAACGGTAACCCTGCCGTACAGCAAACGCGCACGGTAAATGTGAACGACTTTACCGCCCCTGTCATTACACTTAATGGTGACAGCAGCATTAATATCGCTCTAGGTAGTGTCTACAATGATGCGGGTGCGAGTGCGTCGGACAATATTGATGGCGATATTTCAGCAAGCATTATTCAGAGTGGCGCTGTTGATACCGGTACAATTGGCAGCTATACACTTGTGTATAACGTAAGTGATGCGGCTGGCAACGATGCAATGCCCGTCACACGAACAGTTAATGTTGCTGATGCGAGCGGCCCTGTTATTACACTGATCGGAAACAACCCGATCGATCATGAGGTGAATACAATCTTCACCGACCCGGGTGCGACAGCGCTAGATAATGTCGACGGAGATGTATCTTCAAATATCGGTGTCAGTGGTACGGTCAATGCTGCAGTTGTTGGTAGCTATGTACTGAGCTACAACGTGAACGACTCATCGGGTAACCCTGCCAACACCGTTAATCGAACGGTCAATGTTCAGGATACCGGCGCTCCTAGCATCACCGTGTTAGGTAGCAGCCCACTTAACCATGAGCTAAATACCCCTTATACCGATGCTGGTGCGACTGCGAATGACGCACTTGACGGAGACCTATCTGCAGGCATTATAGTTGGCGGCACAATGGTCGACTCTAGCGTTGCTGGCACTTATATCATTACCTATGATGTCAGTGACTCCAATGGAAATCCTGCACCTCAACAAACACGTACGGTTAACGTGAATGACTTTACTGACCCCGTCATTACACTTATCGGAGATAGTTTTGTAAGTGTTGATATTGACAGTATTTATACAGATGCGGGGGCAAGCGCTTCGGATAATATAGATGGCGACATTTCATCCAATATAATCCCTAGTGGTTTCGTTGACACCAGTACCCCTGGAAGCTACACACTTAACTATGACGTGAGTGACGCCGCTGGCAATGCTGCAGCCACTGTTTCCCGAACTGTAAACGTATCAGACAGCTCAGGACCAACAATCACATTAATCGGTGGTGACACCATCGAGCACCAACAAGGCACGATATTCAACGACCCTGGTGCAAGTGCTTTCGACGCTGTCGACGGAGACGTTTCTTCAAATATCTCTATTACCGGCTTTGTTAACGCAAGCGTCGCAGGTAGCTATGCCCTAACCTACAACGTCAGTGACTCTCAAGGAAACCCTGCAACCCCGGTAACTCGTACTGTCAATGTTGCAGACTCCTTACCACCTGTTATCACGCTGATCGGAGATAACCCTCTTCATGTTGAGTTAAATGGCAGCTTTACTGAACTTGGCGCGACTGCTAGCGATAGTGTCGACGGAGACTTAAGCTCTGCAATTATTATTTCCGGTGACGCTGTCAATACCTCTATTGCTGGAACCTATATCACTCGTTATAACGTCAGCGATAACACAGGTAATTCCGCTATAGAAGTAACTCGAACAGTCCTTGTTTCAGATACGACGATCCCCGTTATTTCACTACTGGGCTCAAACCCTATGAGCATTGCATTGGGAAGCATCTTCAGCGACCCGGGCGCAACAGCAAGTGATAATATCGATGGAAATATTTCCACTAGCATTATCCCTAGCGGTAGCGTGGACCCAACAACTTTGGGCAGCTATACGCTTTCCTATGACGTCAGCGATAGTGCTGGTAACGCTGCACTTACCGTAACTAGAGTTGTTAACGTTGAAGATAATAGCGCACCACTTATCAGCCTATTAGGTGACAACCCAATGGACATATCGCTCGGCGGCAGCTACAACGAGGCCGGAGCGACTGCGACCGATAACGTTGATGGTGACTTAACAAGCAGCATTGCTATTAACGGATCAGTTGATACGGACACACCTGGAACGTACACCATTAGCTATAGTGTCAGTGACAGCGAGGGTAATGTTGGTAATGCTACCCGCCAAGTCAATGTAATCGATAACACTAGTAGCGATACCGTTCCACCGGTTATCTCCTTACTTGGAAACAACCCAATCTTAATTGAACTGGGTGGCACCTATTTCGAGCCTGGCGCAACTGCAGTCGATGGCGTTGATGGTGATTTATCAGCTTCTATCGCCATTTCAGGATTCGTCGCAACGAACGCCGTAGGAAGCTATCAGGTAACTTATAATGTCTCGGACTTGTCGGGTAATGCTGCCCTAACGGTGACAAGAACAGTTATCGTTCAAGATACTACCGCACCGGTCATAAGCCTATTAGGCTCGGACCCAACCTATCATGAGCAAGGAACGACTTACATTGATGCAGGCGCGACCGCGAGTGATTTCGGTAGCGATATATCCTCTAGTATCTTTGTATCGGGAGATGTAAACGAGAATATCGCTGGCACTTACACATTAAGCTATGATGTCGCCGATGCTCAAGGTAACGATGCTACAACCGTGACGAGAACAGTACATGTAGTCGATACCACCCCCCCTAGTATTTCAGTACTAGGAGACAATCCAGTTGAAGTTATTCAAGGACATGTTTATAGCGACCTGGGGGTTTCAGCAACTGATAACATCGATGGCGACATATCATCGAACGTAAGTATTGATACAAGCGGGCTAGATATGTCGACACCAGGCAGTTATCAAGTTCACTTTAATGTCACTGACGCGGCGGGGAATAGCGCATTAACCCAAACCCGCACCGTCACAGTCATTCCACTTGTTAAAACATTTAGTGCAAGCCCAGGACTGGATGCGGGGTCATCATCGAACTCAACCAGTATGACTATATCCGATGACCGTCAGTTAGCTGACCTTAATGTTATGATTGATATATCGCATGGCCGACCAGGAGACCTGATCCTAACGCTCACAAGCCCTGCAGGCACATCTGTTGTAATTATGGACCGACCTGGAACAACCGGCGGCTGGTTCGATTTCGGTTGCGCCAACGATGATGTCGACGCAACATTCGATGATCAGGGAAGCTCCGCTGTAGAGAACGTTTGTAACTCTTCCCCCGGTATCGGCGGCACAGTTATTCCTCACAACGCCTTAAGCGCATTTAACGGTGAGTCTACTCAAGGTGTCTGGACACTCAAAGTAGAGGATAAAGCAACGATCACCAACTCAGGAACGCTAAACACCTGGGCTCTTGAAACGATAATCCAATAGTTAGCACTGTACTAAGTTTATTGTGCAAAGGCACCAAGCGCTAAAATCGAGCTTGGTGCCAACCAATCAGATATCCCGGCTAAAGAATATAGATATGAACAAGTTGCTTAATGGAATCAATTTTAAACGCTCTCTACAGGTGAGCCTGCCGATAATGGCGCTCTCCTTGTTTGGCTGTGATGGAGGTAGTAACTCCGGTGGAGATAAAGCGGAGCCAACAACAACGCTCACATCACCTACCTACAGTAGAACAACGACTAACTCAGTGGTGACAATTAGCGGCTCCAGTTATGATGAGCATAGTGGTATCGAAAGCGTCACAGTAAATGGTGAACCAGTTACGAGTGATGATAATTACGCAAACTGGCGTGTAGATCTTCCAACCGAACCTGATATCGGTGAACTGAACATCAATACAATTGATGGTGCAGGCAATAAACGCGAAGATAAGTTTGACTTAAGGGTTACAAGAATCGATGAGATTTTTGAAGAACCAAGCCACCTGGCTATCACCTCTGATAATAAATTATTAATAAGCGATGCAAATAAGCTTAAGACTTACGCTACAGATATAAACTCACCAAGACTAACCTTGTATGCTGCAAATGACAGCGAAAGCCTAATCAAACCTCAAACAACTGTTTTTGACACAAACCAAGAGCGAGAACTTATTCTTGATGTAAGGGAAACGCAGCCAGTTTCACAAGCTATTCTCGCTCGCCAATACCCCAGCGGTAATTTAACCACTCTGGCCAACGGCCTAAACAATGTTATTGATATATCCATCGATAGCGACGGCGGCATCCTCTACCTGTTGATGGCGAATGAAAATTCAGAAAGTGGTGCAATCATTAAAGTGTTTGATATCGACGAGCAGTTAAGTCCTAATCGCTGGCCCATCCTCTCAGACAATGCTAATCCCGGCCTTGAATTACTAAAACCAACTGCAATCGTATTTCACAATGGTGTGCTCTACTGTTCTGACAATGGCAATAATACGGTTCTATCCATTGATATAGAAACAGGTACAAGCTCAATCATTTCTTCAAGTGAGCAAGGTAGCGCCTCGGGCTCTTTCTCATACATATCGGATATTGCTGCAGGGGTTGTTGAAGTCACTGATATAGACCAGGAGCTCACCACAAAGACCAAATTATGGCTAATTGATGAAGACTCAAAATCAATTATCGAGATTGATGTCGAGACTGGTGACCGAACGATACTGAGCCAAGCAAACGATGGTAAGGGTGAAGAGTTCAAAACGTTTAAACAGCTGGTCGTCGATCAGCAAAATGAACGATTACTTGTAAACGACACCGAGCTTAAGGTCGTATTCTCAGTTGCCTTTTCTTCAGGTCAGCGCGAACTTTTTGTTAGCAACCGCTACGGTAGTGGCCCAAACCTTGAAGCACCTACATCGATTCAGCACATTGGCAATAATATGGCTTTGATTACCGAAGGGCATCACAATGCGCTATTTGAAGTCGACTTACAGACAGGTAGCCGTAAAGTTATCTCTGCGTCGAACTCGAACCTCGAACTAGGCTCAGGCCCCGCTATATTGAACCCAGTCGACCTGGAGATTAACGCCTCTCAATCAAGTGTATGGGTTAGCATGCGCGAGCAAAAAAATATCTGGGAAATTGACCTAGCTAGTGGCGACAGAAACTTAATTACCCCCTCCCCTAGACTAGGCGCAACAGAGCTTAAGCTTCCATCAGGGCTAGCACTTAAGCCAGAGAGCAACCAATTACTTGTGAGTGACATTTACCTGGATAGAATTCAATCAGTAAATCTAAACAGCTACGAAACTGATATCGCGGCTAACAAACGCTTGTCTCGAAACTCAACATCAAAACTATCCAAGCCAAGCGACATCACTTACGACCAGCAAAACACATCAATCTACGCAGTCGATAGCGCCTTAAATGCCGTCATCCGTTGGAACGCCGAGTCAGAAAACGCTGAAATCGTATCTTCGATCGATGTTGGCTCGGGGCTTAACCTGCTCAACCCAATAGCAATCGATTTGAACCTTGCACAGAATACCGCCTACATCGCTGACCAGAAACTCAAGGCGATAATATCAGTTGATTTAAGCAGTGGTGACCGGGAAGTTTTATCTAACCGTGCGATCGGCTCTGGCCCTTTATTTAAAAACCTAACAGGCCTAAGCTTCAACCCAGACTCTAACTCACTTCTCGTTACCGATTCTGAAGAAAAAGCGATTTTCGCTGTTGATATTAATAATGGAAATAGAAATATAATTTCCAAGTAGCTTAGCTACTATAAAAATCAGGCATAAAAAAACCTGCAAAAAGCAGGTTTTTTTATGCCTGGAGTAAATCAGTCTTAGAACTGATCCGCAGCCAAAGCCATCATATCTTCACTACCAGAACGTACAAGCTCGGCTAGAGAAACAGTCTTAGGCAACAAACGGCTATAGAAGAATTTAGCTGTCTTGACCTTAGACGCATAAAATTCATCTGAGCCTACTTTTGGTGCTGCCGCTTTAACCATCTTCGCCCACATGTAAGCGTAAGCAGTTAAGCCAAACAATTCCAGGTATTCAACCGATGCAGCACCAATTGCGTTTGGATCATCCTTAACGCTATTGATAACATATTCTGTTACATCACTTAAACGCTCAAGCGCTGCAGACAGTGGCTTAACGAATTCAGCCAAGTCAGCATTATCAGCCTCTACCTGAATAAACGAAGCGACTTCTGAAGCAAATAGTTCGTAGAACTTACCGCCATTGGCGACAATCTTACGGCCCATCAAATCCAAAGATTGGATACCATTAGTACCTTCGTAGATTTGCGTAATACGCGTATCACGAACCAACTGCTCCTGGCCCCACTCACGAATGAAACCGTGACCACCAAATACTTGCTGGCCAGCAATACAACAATCTAAAGCACGATCAGTCAAATATGCTTTTGCAATAGGCGTCATCAATGCAACCATTGCTGATGCATGCTTCTTCTCATCAGCGTCATCTGAGTATTTCGCTGTATCCAAGAAAGTCGCAACATAGCTAGAGAAGGCACGACCACCCTCATTGTAAGCACGCATAGTCATCAACATACGGCGAATATCAGGATGCACGATTAGTGGGTCAGCAGCCTTTTCAGGTTGAGCCGGGCCTGTTGCCGCTCTACCCTGAATTCGATCCAATGCATACTCAACAGCATTCTGGTATGAACGCTCAGCAGCACCTAAGCCCTGAATACCAACACTCAAACGCTCGTAGTTCATCATTGTGAACATTGCGTTTAGACCTTGGTTAATCTCACCAACCAACCAGCCTTGAGCGCCGTCAAAGTTCATGACACAGGTTGCAGAAGCTT
>NZ_LWEY01000425.1:0-638 GCF_001634935.1 Oleiphilus sp. HI0043
GAGACTTATTTTCAACTCACTACCGGAACGCTCGTAATCAAAGCTCACACTAATGCTAATGCGGCCCGCATCCAAGGCGTCCATCCGTTCCTGACGCTGCTGATAGTACTTTGTAAATCCGTCATGACTGCCTTTTATAGTAGAGTCTAAGGCTAATAAACCATGCTCCAGCGAGTTGGAGTAAAGCTCAGACAAAATAGTCCTGATCATATCGGCTCGACGGTACAAAAACAGATCTGCTGGCAACACTTTAATGACCTGCACAATGGGGTCAGGCTGAGAGTGTATTCTCTCTGCATCAAGATCGACATTAACTGACCAAGGCAAATTCGTCTTTGGTTCAAGATCTATTACACTAGAATTATCAATTGGGCCTGCGGTGATTTCAACCAAAGAGATATCGTCCTGCTGCGCAGAACCTTGGCTGAAGCTATGATAGTCATCCAGTAGGCCGTCAAACACACGCTCTTGCCCGCCCTCTTTCACTCGGCGGTCAAGTGAGTCCATCACTCGTTCTTCACCAAACATTTCATCACTGTCTGTAGGGCTTCCTTCAAGAATTCCGTCAGTGAACATAAACAACTTATCACCATAACGTAATTCGTGTAGTTCTATCTCACTATTGAAGCGCTCTGCCG
>NZ_LWEY01000426.1:0-593 GCF_001634935.1 Oleiphilus sp. HI0043
CTTCAAAAGACTCCAAACCATAGCGCTCAGCATTATCATCAACTAAAGCATCAGCCATGATAAGTAGCTCAGTGCCATTACCCGCGTCAGCCTTAACCAAGGCATATTCTAATTCAGCGTTTAAAGATACCGCTTGGTTAGAAGGTAATGTCCATGGCGTGGTCGTCCAGATCACAACAGACATAGGCACATCTTGCGCATCAACAGAGAAAGCCTCGTAAACAGCAGTCTGGTCGGCGACATTAAAACGAACATCGATCGCTGTTGACTGCTTATCCTGATATTCAACTTCTGCTTCAGCTAATGCAGAACCACCGACAACACTCCAGTAAACCGGCTTAAAGCCTTTCTGCAAGTGGCCGTTTTCAATAATTTGTCCCAAGGCTCTGACAATATCGGCTTCAAACTTAAAGTCCATGGTTAGGTAAGGCTTATCCCAGTCACCCAGAACACCTAGACGAATAAAGTCTTCTTTCTGGCCTGCAACCTGCTTAGCCGCGTAGTCACGACAGGCCTGACGAAACTCAGGGTAGTCTATTTTTACGCCGGCCTTGCCTTTTTTCTTTTCGACATTGTGTTCAATCGGTAAGCCG
>NZ_LWEY01000427.1:0-621 GCF_001634935.1 Oleiphilus sp. HI0043
CTAGTACCAGCTCTACAATAACCTTAGCTGGATATGATAATGCCTCAGGAAATATGAGTATTAGCTTAAACGGAATTAGTTTCCAGCCAGCCGGTGCAACAGATGCATTGCAATTGGCCGACTTGGGAACTCGTATTAACTCGTCTGCGTTGGTGGGGGTTACCGCCGTCATAGATAGTGCTACTGGTGATTTGCAGATTATTCAGGATCAAGGAGCTAACTTGGTATTCGGTTTTGCGGGTGTCTCGGGCGATAGTTTTGAGGTTCTTGGGAGTGATGCCGCGGCGACGCCGGTAGTGCTTGACCCTGATGCTGTTCCTGCCGTTTTGAATGCGACTGTAGGTGGTGGAGTTAGCATTGTACTTGACGAGGGGGTCGTTGCGACCAACTTAAGTGCCTCAACGCCCGTCATTACCAACTTTACCGGTGCGCCTTTTGTTAATAACCAATTTTCACCAACGGATCCTGGTACCTATAACCACGCGACGTCAACGACTATTTTTGACAGTCTTGGTAACTCTCATGTTTTGACCATGTATTTCGTTAAGCAGCAGTCTTCGTTGTCGGGAGAAAATACCTGGCAAATGCATGTGCAGGTGGATAACCAGGATGTTGGAGATC
>NZ_LWEY01000428.1:0-995 GCF_001634935.1 Oleiphilus sp. HI0043
GTCTTTGGTCTGCAATGGAGTTATGCCGCTATGGCTCTCCATGAAACTGTTCCAAACTTTAATGCTAAAGTTGCGATCCAGTACCACGAGGCCGACATCGATGGTTTGCAGCATATCCATCAGCCAGTGAAATTCTTTTATATCTATCTGTGATCGTTCCATAGTTCGGCTATTAATCCATCAAGTAGGAAAGTCGTTTGTTCAAATTGTCCAGTGAATCTTCAGTGAACAGTAATAACAGGTCGCAACTAATGTTGTAGTTTTCAATTTCGTAAGTGATTTCAATGGCGAGTGTTTTCTTCCAGCGCTTGGCATTGGCTTTGATCAATTCACTTACTTTGACATGCTGCCCTAAAACAACCGGGTGCCCTTGACTGAAGGTGGTGTCGAGTTGTTGGGCAATACCGTTAGTACAGGCGCCCACTAGAATACTGGCCACTTCCATTAGTAGCTCAAGCTCAACCATGCGATCGACTTCGCCTTTGTAGTCGAGCAGCTTGGCGATATCACCAAAACTTGAATCACTGAAATTGAGCAAGGCTTCACCACTAATACCCGAACCGATAAAACCTTGGCAAACGGCAGAGTAGGTGTCTTGTTGCTCGGTGAGTGATAAGGCCATTTCTAACTCACTAACTTCGAGCAAGTTAACGTTTGGTATAGGCAGTTTTACGAAGACTTTCAAAAGCCGAGCGAGTAGGTCAGCTGCTTGTCCCATTGCGACATTCGCTATTTCTTGCATGCAGTCGCGGGTGCCAATATTGCCGATTTCACCTTTCTTAATTATCGGTGCTCTTGCAGGCGTAGCAGGAGCGGCTGAGGGCTCTGGTGCTCTGTAAAGGCCAAATTTCTCAAGTAGCTCTGTGAGCGCTTCAGTCGAAGTAGGTTTCTTAATGAAGTCGATTGCGCCTAGAGCCTTAACGCGTTCATGTGCTTCAGGTTGAATATCTCCTGATACGACAATTACCATCGTTGGCAAATCTTGTTTCTGAATC
>NZ_LWEY01000429.1:0-1257 GCF_001634935.1 Oleiphilus sp. HI0043
TCTAGATACCTACCCAAAAAGCGGGGGCGAAGAAGCGGATAAAGGCGCCGTGAGGTATGTTCTTACTCTTTTCGAGAGCATGGAAAAAAACACTTTACCCTTTTTCAATGAGCTGACGACGCACCTGGCCCGAGAAGGTTTTAAAGTTCCTGCGCCAGTATTGACTAAGCAAGGCGAAGCAATTTTCGAACTTGAGCAAAAGCCTGGAATGATCGTTCAATGCTTGTCTGGTAAGGCAGTGGGCAAACCCAAGGTTACACAGTGTGAGGCGATGGCTGAATATCTGGCAAGTATGCACCTGGCTTTAAGGGACTTTCCAAGAAGTCGCCCTTTAGCGCGAGATAGCGATTGGATGTTGGCGCAGAAGGCGCTTTTGCAACAGAGTGCTATGCCAGAAGAAGACTTTGACTTACTAGAGCAGTCAATATTCAGATATAGCAATGAATATGGAAGTGCCACCCAAGACTGCCCTCAGGGTATCGTTCATGGCGACTTATTTCGTGACAATGTCTTGTTTCGGCGGGATGAGGTTTCAGGGGTCATTGATTTCTATCATGCCTGTCAGGCTACCTTGTTATTTGACTTGGCGGTGATGGCGAATGATTGGGCGTGGAATGCATCGAAAGGAGATTATGATGAGGGCTTGCTGAGAGCAATAACTCAGGCTTATCAGTCGCATCGACCCTGGACTGACAGGGAACGAGAGGTTTGGCCCAGGTGTCTTGAGCTTGGCGCCTTAAGGTTCTGGATTAGCCGTTTGGTTAGTTACTATCTGCCAGGTTATCAGCAACATTCTGTAGAGGGTGATACCGCCAAAAACCCGGATGAAATGAAGGCTATTTTACTTCGAGCGCAAGCGCTATAAGTAAAATAGCTAATTTCTTTACCGTATATCCTACTCAAACAAAGCATTAATGTTGGTGTTGAAACTAATATCAACCAGGTTCCAACCTTCTTGAGGCTGGTAGTAATTTAGTTCCCAAACTAAGGCGGCTGAAGGGTACTTCAGCAAATAGCTTATTTTATAGAAATGCTCCCCGACCGACTCTTGCTTCAAAAGTGCAAAGGAAAGCGGCTTGCCCTGACGTGCTTCAAGCATCTTCATATCGTGGGAGATCTTTTTGCCACGTTCCTCAAACTGCTCAGGACTGACGCCAATATAAGCAGACATAAGCGAATAAGCGCTGTCATATTCCGCTTGAACGACTTGGCTCATAAAGTAGTCACTGACTTTATTGATCTTATCTTTGCTGGCGA
>NZ_LWEY01000430.1:0-1033 GCF_001634935.1 Oleiphilus sp. HI0043
ACAGCTTCTAGCTTATCCCCAAGGTAATCTATATCCATGTAGCTCATACCACCTAAGAATAAATCAACCCCACACGCTCCAGCATCTAGTCTCGGAGGGTTGATTGACATAAGATATTCACTTGTAGATGAAACTCTAGCGTTAACTGAGCCTGCGCTTAAATACCCTCTTGAACCGCTGTTATATGCTGAAGCTCCAACAGATGATTCTAAATCACTTAGCCAATCGTCCACGACTCCAGCCAGTGCAGAAGGTATGGCTGCCATAATTAGGATGGTTGTTAATAATACAGTTCTCATTGTATTTTCCTTTTTGCGAGTGGGTCGAGACTAGATCCCATTTGGTGCTCCATCGTCAGAAATTGTTGCATGTCTATTTCGCCTTTCATTAGTCGAAGTGAGCGATATATGTTTGTTTCTAGGTTGGGGAGTGCTACAACACCATGAGATACTGTTTGATGGTTATTGGTATTTGATTGAACCATGATTACGGTTGGTGTGACTTTAACCTTAAAGTGGTCTACTAGGTCGGGTCGTTGTTCGACATCTATATATTGGACTTGCCACCCATGTCTAATTGCAAATGCTTTATATAGTGGATGCATTACTTTGCAGGCTCCACAACTTCCAGACATGAAAATCATTAACCCGAAGTTTCTATATTCTGATTTTAGTTTGGAGTTTAGATCGTTAAGTATGTTTGCTTTCTTTGTCTTGATCCCCATTGGAGTGCTAGGGGCCATGTCTGCGGTACTTAACTCAGGTGATGTCATTGTTACGTAGTTATGGACAGCAGCAAATCCTCTTGACATCGCACGAAACGCAGCAACGAGTGTGTAGTACTCTTTGACACTTTCTTCGTCCCTTTTCCATATTGCTTGATCTAGATATTTCTGTTCCATTTCCCTTAGTTGCTCAGGGTGCATTTTCATAAGTTCTTCTTTAGCTGGAAGAGGAGGTAGGTTGTATTTTTCTTCGTTAGTAGGTTCTTCTTCAGAATCTTTCTCTAACTCATAGCCTTTGCCCCACCATTT
>NZ_LWEY01000431.1:0-1127 GCF_001634935.1 Oleiphilus sp. HI0043
TTCAGCAAGCTTGGCTTACTGGCACAGCGATCAAAATATAGACACAGTTCCACTTAGGGGCGCGAAGTTTAATTGGAAAAATCCGGCAAGTAAAGTGATATCATATAAAATTCATTATATTCACCACCCAGGGAGAAAACTTTGTCTAATTTAGAGACTTTCGTCCAACGTTTAAACCAAGATGCAAGCAGCATTCAGTTTGAAGATACAATGGCAATTATTGACGAGCTATATGAATTTACACCCACAGCCTTTCAAAATGGCGAGCAAGCCAATGAGGCAGGGCAGAACTCGGGCTCCTGCAAACTCTTTGCTTTTGCCCAGCTTCAAAACCTGGATGAGCAACAAACTCTAACTTGTTTTGGTCAATACTATCGCGAAGATGTGCTCAAGAACCCTGAGGGCAATGACCACCAAAACATTCGCAACTTTATTACTCAAGGCTGGAAAGGCATTTCATTTTCGGGTGAGGCATTAAAGGCCAAGTAGAAGCATCTGTAAGCAGAGGCTTCCACGCCTAGCACGGGGCATCGACCTGCGAGGGATGGAACCCTCTGCCTACGATAATCGTTATTTGCCCGCTACCTGTGAATCCACAAACTTGTAGGCAGAGCCTTCCACGGCTCGCAAGCGGGCTAGCACGAGATTGATCCTGCAAAAGACGGAGCTCTCTGCCTACACTAAAACCAAGCTTTGAGAAAAAACTACATCTGGCTCTCGGCCGTTTCGATCTCTTCACTCAGTTCAAACCATTCCATCTCGGATTCTTCTAAACCGACTTTATGTGTTGCCTGCTCATCCATCAATTCTTTCAACTTGGCTTTATTTTCAGCTTGATAAATCTCTGGGGCAGCGAGTTTCTCTTCGAGCTCAGCTAAAGCTTCTTGGTGCTTCTCCATCGCCTTTTCTGCGGTTTTGAGCTTTTTCTTCAGTGGGCTCAATTTCTGACGAAGCTCCGCAGCGATACGCTTGCGTTCCTTTTTATCTTCCGCTGATTCATTTTGCTTGTCTGCACTGTCTGTCTCTACAGTTTCAGTTTTACTCGACTCTTTATGGAAGTCTTGCAACCAAACTTCGTAATCGTGCAGGTCGCCTTTAAACTCTTCGACTTTCCCGTTTGCCACCAG
>NZ_LWEY01000432.1:0-866 GCF_001634935.1 Oleiphilus sp. HI0043
ATCAAATAGGCCGCTGGCATAGTCGAATTCAGCATCAGTTTCTAATCCCATATCCCCCAGATTTAACGCACTGAGTAATGCGCCGCCATTAGGGTCCGTCATAGCGGCTGTGCCTAAGGATAGAGACGCTCCATATTCAACCTGCATTAGGTAGCGATATTCATCGTCACTGCCTACTCGGTGCTGCAACAAAGCTGAACCGTCAATAAAATCAAGGTAGTCAGCGATACCATCATAGTCGGAATCTAGTCGCCCCTCGACGAAATCATTGACTCCATCACCATCAGAATCGTCATTTGCCGACAATGTAAGATAGGTATCAATCACTCTAAGATTTATACGTGCATTTGAAGCTTTACTTGGCGTACCGTTGTCTGTAACACTCACTTCGGCGATATATACGCCTGTACTTAAATTGACCGGATCAAAGGTAAGCGTTCTTGAGTCGCCGTCAAGGTCTACTAGCTGGTTGTCGGTTTTACTCCAGTCAAATGAGTGTGAGTCAGCCGAATTTAAATCATCAACAAGCGCATGAATAGTCACCAAGCCTTCACCTGAACTGAGCGTTGTAAGCGCCAAACCATTTTGCTCTGCGGTCACGTTTAATCTAGGGGCAATATTCGATTCTGTAATCGTGATCTGATGCTGCTCGTTCGCACCTATCACCGCATTGACCGGATCATTAAATGTAACGATAAGCTGCTCATCACTTTCAACAATTTGGTCATCTAAGACTTCTAGTACTAGCTCGGCAGTCATGCCTTCGTCAAAAATGACGACACCGCTGACCTTAGTGGACTGCTCGGTGACATTTGAGCTAGTAAGTAAGTCGTAATCATTTTCGTTAGCTGTACCACCAAGACTGT
>NZ_LWEY01000433.1:0-420 GCF_001634935.1 Oleiphilus sp. HI0043
AATCGTCATTTGCCGACAATGTAAGATAGGTATCAATCACTCTAAGATTTATACGTGCATTTGAAGCTTTACTTGGCGTACCGTTGTCTGTAACACTCACTTCGGCGATATATACGCCTGTACTTAAATTGACCGGATCAAAGGTAAGCGTTCTTGAGTCGCCGTCAAGGTCTACTAGCTGGTTGTCGGTTTTACTCCAGTCAAATGAGTGTGAGTCAGCCGAATTTAAATCATCAACAAGCGCATGAATAGTCACCAAGCCTTCACCTGAACTGAGCGTTGTAAGCGCCAAACCATTTTGCTCTGCGGTCACGTTTAATCTAGGGGCAATATTCGATTCTGTAATCGTGATCTGATGCTGCTCGTTCGCACCTATCACCGCATTGACCGGATCATTAAATGTAACGATAAGCTGCTCAT
>NZ_LWEY01000434.1:0-1648 GCF_001634935.1 Oleiphilus sp. HI0043
TTTGAGACGTTGAAATAGCTAGAGGCACACGAACTAAGCAAGCTAGCGAGTATTGTTATTGAAAGTAGCTTGATCATCTTAATTTAACTCCAAATAATCCTGAGAAACATTATCCACTATAGAGGCAATATCGTCTCCAACATCGTCCGAACTCATAAATGGAATCATAGAAAACCCAGCCATTTGATACATATGACTTGAATACAAATGGCTAGACACAATTTGACCATTTTCAAATCGGTTAATTTTTACGAGCACATCGAAATCGGTGCTAATCATAGGTAGAACAAAAACTGACAAGCCACACCAAACTGCAGATAAATACGAAAGGGGATCAAAGTCACGACTTTCATCACCTGCGGTATTATCAACAATAGAAACAATTTCAAGATAACTCTGAGGAAGCTCATCTTTCTCAGAGAGAAATTTTGCTTTTATACCTTTTTTAGAAAAGCTTTCTTGGAGTGCATCTGCAACTAGCGTGTTAACCGTTGAATAGTCAGACCAATTGGCATAACTATTAATCTTAAGAAATACAGAATCACCAGTGTTAAATGTAGTTTGATCACCTTGAACATATTCTTCTTGGAAAGAACTTGAGGAAAAATGAGCGCAAGCTGGTAAAAGAGCAGAACAAACAGCAATGAAAATTAATATTCGTATTTTTTTAATCACTAATACTTCCTTTTGTGGATGATGCCTAAAAATTCTAACGCTTTTATAAACGGCGCGCGTGTCTTCGCGCGTCCAGTGCAGCCCACGTTCCTTTGTGGGCGGAACGAGGTTTGATAAACTTGTTACATGCTAAACTTCTTGGCAAAAGCTACCATTAACATACCACACAATATCACCCAAATAGCCAATGACTGTAATCCAATTTTACCAATTAGCTTGAATGCATTTGGTTTAGATCTGAAATACAATCTTGGATTACTATCATGAACCCACACCGTAAAAGGTGAACCTACACGATAATCTGTTTTGTCGTACATTGGGTCAATATGTATTTGCTCGATAGCAAGGCTATGGCGAGTCTTAATTTTGATATTGATCGATATAACAACATCAACGTCTTTTTCAACTTGAACGATCTCAGCCTCGACTGCCTGTGCTTTAATAACCTGCCAGTTATTTTTGACACGCCAAACCGCAATAGCTAAAGCTATAAATACAACAATTGAATTGTAATATAGTAGAAATTCAGTATCAGTCATTTTGGCATGTAACATTTGAATCTACGACATAAGGTCGTATATCCATTTGTCGTATATCCTTTTTTAAAAAAATTCTATATCACACGAATCCTACATCATTTCTGGAGTCCGATGAAGTCCAAAGTTTTTGCAATTTACAAAGTGCGACTCGTGTCGCCTATCCTTTTATTACAAGCCTTCATAATTATTTGTTTTTAAATAGCTTTTACCGTATTTTAACGGTAGCTATAGATATACGACAGGAGGTCGCTTTTCATAGCTATTTTGACTCACTCTTAAACTAAAGGATTAGTTTTATGGATGATATACCACTACCTCTCCCTAAAAAGCCCGTGCGCTTTATTGANCAGTTTCGAGCATTTATTCGTAGTAAACAAATGGCCTATAAGACCGAGAAAACCTATTGCCATTGGGTAATACGTTTTATTCGTTTT
>NZ_LWEY01000435.1:0-2037 GCF_001634935.1 Oleiphilus sp. HI0043
TCTGAGCAATATCTGTAATCAAACGCCTAAACCACTGATGGTCCGCATTATGATGAAGTAATGGGCTCCAGGCCATCTTGAGATCGAATGCTGGTATATCGAAGGGCGGCTCTTTCATTACAAGCTTAGAGCTCTCGCTTTTTAAACGCGCCGCGCGGCTCGGCAGCGTAGCCACTAAGTCATGCTGCTGCGCCAACAACATCGCCACCTGGTAATGACGGGTAAATACACTAATTTCGCGCTTTGCTCCAATACGATCCAGCGCTTCATCAACCCAACCCAAGCGCTGCACATCATTCGGGTTCACTCCAACACCCACACCAAAGCCAGTTTTACTCACCCAAATATGGCTGGCCTTTAGGTAGGCATCCAGATCGAAGCTATTGACCAAGGTGTTACTGGGGCTCATCAGGCATGAGAAGGTATCAGACCAGAGCGTTTTTTGGTGAAAAGACTGCGGCAAAGTATCAAAGCGATTAATCGCCATATCGACACGGCCTTGCTCAACATCTTCGAAAGATACATCACTGGGCGTTAAAACATCGAGCGTGATATTAGGCGCCTGCTTGCGAACTTCACTTAAAACAGCGGGAATCAAGGTAGATTCAGCGTAGTCGCTTGCCATCACGCGAAACACCCGATGGCTTTGAAGGTCAAAATCCCTATCCGGGTGAACTACACGATCGATATTGAATAATATCTCTCTCACCGCAGGCTTAAGGCTGAGCGCCAACTCAGTAGGCGCCATACCGTCACTGGTACGAACAAGCAATGGATCTTCGAACAGCAAGCGCAAACGCTTCAAACCATTACTCATCGCAGGCTGCGTAATACCAAGATGGTTTGCAGCCTTGGTGACGTTTTGCTCACGCAAAAGTACATCTAGGTGAACCAGCAAATTTAGATCAACATCACTTAGATTCATAGACCTAGACGCCCTTGGCTAATAACACTCAATTAAACTTAAACTTCATGGTAGATTTCACTACCTTCCTGTTTAAATTTCTCCGACATCTCACTCATACCTTCGTTCGCATCCTTTTCTGCTGCGTAATCACGAACTTCCTGAGATATTTTCATTGAACAAAACTTAGGGCCACACATTGAACAGAAATGTGCAACTTTAGCAGAGTCCTTAGGTAATGTTTCATCATGATAAGCACGAGCAGTATAAGGATCTAGCGCAAGGTTAAATTGATCTTCCCATCTAAACTCAAAACGAGCCTTTGACATAGCATTATCGTGAATCTGTGCACCAGGGTGGCCTTTTGCAAGGTCGGCAGCATGAGCCGCGATCTTATAGGTAATAAGGCCCTGTTTTACATCTTCTTTATTAGGTAGACCCAAGTGTTCCTTAGGCGTGACATAGCAAAGCATTGAACAACCATACCAGCCAATCAGTGCAGCACCAATGCCTGAGGTGAAGTGGTCATAGCCTGGTGCGATATCGGTAGTAAGTGGGCCAAGCGTGTAGAAAGGCGCTTCATCGCAATGCTTGAGCTGCTCTTCCATATTCGCCTTAATCATATGCATCGGCACATGACCCGGGCCTTCAATAAAGGTTTGCACATCGTGCTTCCAAGCTATCTTGGTAAGCTCGCCTAAAGTACGAAGCTCTGAGAATTGCGCCTCATCATTTGCATCAGCAATTGAACCTGGGCGTAAACCATCACCAAGTGAAAAGCACACATCATAGGCTTTCATAATCTCGCAAATTTCTTCAAAATGCGTATAGAGGAAGTTTTCCTTGTGATGAGCAAGGCACCATTTAGCCATAATTGAACCACCACGACTAACGATCCCGGTGACTCGATTCGCCGTCATAGGCACATAGCGCAATAACACACCTGCATGGATAGTGAAGTAATCAACTCCCTGCTCCGCCTGCTCAATTAAAGTATCACGGAACAACTCCCAGGTAAGATCTTCGGCAACCCCGCCACATTTTTCAAGCGCCTGATAAATCGGCACCGTACCAATCGGTACAGAAGAGTTTCGAATGACCCATTCACGTGTCTCATGAATATTCTGGCCTGT
>NZ_LWEY01000436.1:0-763 GCF_001634935.1 Oleiphilus sp. HI0043
TGCCTATGTCAAAGACTGGAAGTCTATGCAGAACGCTCATCCAGCTAAAGCGGCTATAGATAACTGGGTGATTGAAGGCTGTCCTCACCATGGTCCTGATATGTCTTTTGATCGCGATGACCGCGCACATATTGTCTGGTTTACACAAGGGGATAAACATAAAGGTTTGGTGTACGGTCGCTATAACTTTTCTGAAGGAAGGGCCTTAGACACAATTTCGATTGATTCACTCCCAGGTGCGAGTCGTCCACAGGTCATAGTGCAAGATTCGAATGTGTTCCTACTATGGAAACGCTACAACGGACAAGGTCTCGATTTGATCTTACGTCAGTCCGTGAACTTAGGAAAAGACTGGCTAAAAGAAAAGGTAATCGCAAGTACCACTCATGACTCAGATCACCCTGACCTGATTGAAGTGAAGGGCCGAATTCATGCTATGTGGCATACACAGGCTGAAGGCTTACGCTGGATTAGGGTAGAGTAATGATAAGCGTGAAAAAACTAGCTGTGTTTATATGGGGTTTAATAGTTATAGGGTGGAGCGCTTCGCTTCAGGCAAATGCGAATATAAAGCCCTTTTCAGCGGATAGTCTGATTGCCATTGAAGAATCTCGTAAGGGAGAGGCATTTATATTACTGCTATGGTCAATCGAGTGTCCTCCTTGTCTAAAAGAATTAAAACTTCTAAAGGAATTAACAGGGCAAGGCCTGAATAAGCACTTGTTGCTAGTTTCAACGGACGATATGGAATACCAGACAGATA
>NZ_LWEY01000437.1:0-1332 GCF_001634935.1 Oleiphilus sp. HI0043
GTCTTTCAAGATCGGAATAATCTTCTTAAGCTTGGCTTTCGTCAGTTTGCTTAAGAGCGCTTGGGTTTCGCTATCTATTGCTGTCGCAACAGTGCTTGGACTGTTCTCGGCGTTCGATGCCGCATAGCTTTGGTTGAACACCAAGCTAAACATTATCGCAAGAATAAAGGGCAGGATTCTCACCGCTGTACTCCATTTTAGGTTCATTTAACACGCAACTTCCCTGTTGTGTCTGTTCAGATATGATCTGAAGCCAAACATCATAGGGAAATTACGGGGTTGTAGGTTTAGAAATGAGGAGCACCGGACAGTGCTCCCCTTTTAAGTTGCCGAATAAATGTTTCCGGCTAGCTAAAGCTCAGGTCTTAGAAGTTCTGACCAGAACACTTAGCTGTTTTAGTATTAAAGTTGCCGCACTTAACCGGGTCAGTCCAGTCAGCAATTAGGTCTTTAGAACCTGGTAGGTAGTTAGACCAAGCATCACCAATTACTTCACCGTTAGTTTCCCAAACCACTTCAAATTGACCATCTTCTTGAATCTCGCCAATTAAAACTGGCTTACTCAAATGGTGGTTAGTATTCATAACAGCAGTACCGCCAGTCAGGTTAGGTACCGATACACCCAAGATAGCTTGCTCAACTGCGTCTACGTCAGTAGTACCCGCTTTCTCAACTGCTTTCGCCCACATTTCGAAACCAATGTAGGTCGCTTCCATTGGGTCGTTAGTCACACGCTTGTCGTCTTTGATGTAAGACTTCCAGTTTGCAATAAACTCTTCGTTTACATCACTTTCAACGCTTTGGAAGTAGTTCCAAGCTGCCAAGTGACCAACAAGTGGCTTAGTGTCTAGACCAGACAGTTCTTCTTCACCAACAGAGAATGCAACCACTGGAATATCTTCAGCAGAAATACCCTGGTTACCTAGCTCTTTATAGAAAGGAACGTTTGCATCACCATTAATTGTTGAAACAACCGCTGTCTTCTTACCTGCGCTACCGAACTTCTTGATGTCTGAAACAATTGACTGCCAATCAGAGTGACCGAAAGGTGTGTAGTTGATCATGATATCTTTTTCTGCAACGCCTTTAGCCTTAAGGTATGCCTCAAGAATCTTGTTCGTTGTACGTGGGTAAACGTAATCAGTACCTGCAAGTACCCAACGCTCAACCTCAAGGTCATTCATCAAGTAGTCAACGGCTGGAACCGCTTGCTGGTTTGGCGCAGCACCTGTGTAGAAAACATTTTTAGACGACTCTTCACCTTCGTACTGAACAGGGTAGAACAACAAACCGTTCAACTCTTCAATGACAGGAAGAACCGCTTTACGTGAA
>NZ_LWEY01000438.1:0-783 GCF_001634935.1 Oleiphilus sp. HI0043
TTGACGGAACGCTTCTATCGAACGGACCCCAGCAGAGACCACTCAAGTGGCGGCTCAGGCTTGGGCTTAGCGATCGTGAAGCATGTATTGATCAATCATAATGCCGAGCTGGAAATCCATAGTGAAGAAGGCATAGGCAGTGAGTTTATTTGTCACTTCCCGGCATCGATAATGGTTTCCAGTAGCTCGGCTAATGAACAGAAAGCGCTAGCAAATGCATCTTGATGAGCTATCTGCATTTACTTGGATAGCTTTTTCTGCGCCTCTGCTTCAAAGTTCATATTGATATTGCCTAAAGATCTTTCTTCGTTTACCCAAAATGCGACCGCGCCACACACCGCAGCGGGCAGTGCCAGAAAATTCACGATAGGCAGAAGCGTTGCCCCAAACGTTACCAGCCCAAAACCTAGTGATGTCAGACGATGGCTAGCCAGGTAGTTTTTCATATCGGGGAAGCTCATCTTATTATTATCTGCCGGGTAGTCGATATATTGAATGGCCATCATCCAGGCTGAGAAAATAATCCAGATAACAGCAATAATCACATTCAAGCCGGGGATTAAGCCTAAAACCAATAGCACTAGCACCCGCGGGATATAATAAACAAGCTTTTGGAGTTCTCGCATGATGGTTCTGGGAACCATTGCCAGTAGCTCGCTCCATGAGAAGTCTTCACCTTTATCTTGGCCGCTTAAGTGCTTTTCAGTGAGTTCTGCCAGGTAGCCATAAAAAGGAGCGCCGATTAAATTCGCGGCGGCAATAAAGCCATAAAACAGCGTCATT
>NZ_LWEY01000439.1:0-646 GCF_001634935.1 Oleiphilus sp. HI0043
CTGGATCAGGGCCTTTCTCGCCCTCTTCTTCGTCATCGTCGTCGGAATCAGCACTATTCGCTTCGACTATAGGAGCCGGTGCAGGAATCGCATCGGTCTCTGGGTCAACAAAGCCTGAAATAATGTCACTTAGACGGCCTTCTTCTTCCACTGTCGTGTCATATCGATCCAAGATACCCTGAACGACACCCGGAAAGTGAGCCAAAGATGCCATCACATCCCGAACACCTTCTTCGATACGCTTGGCGATACGAATTTCGCCTTCACGCGTTAGTAGCTCTACAGTACCCATTTCACGCATATACATACGTACTGGGTCAGTTGTTCTGCCTGCTTCGGTTTCTACTGCTGCCAGTGCCGCAGCTGCTTCAGCCGCCGCCACTTCGTCTGTTGAATCTCCATCTGACATAAGCAATGAATCAGCATCAGGCGCAACTTCAACAACCTGAATACCCATGTCGTTGATCATGCGAATAATGTCTTCAACCTGATCCGGATCCGCAATATCTTCTGGAAGGTGGTCGTTTACTTCTGAGTAAGTCAGGTACCCTTGTTCTTTACCGCGGGCGATGAGATCTTTTAAACGAGACTGTTGTGAATTGCCTGACATGTCTATCCTATAAGTTGGAATTCGTTACTGATGGCC
>NZ_LWEY01000440.1:0-737 GCF_001634935.1 Oleiphilus sp. HI0043
GGAGCAATGAAAGAAATACTCGCTTCGAGTCATAAGATTAACGACATTATTGGTGTCATTGATGAGATTGCGTTCCAGACTAACTTGCTAGCGCTTAACGCAGCCGTTGAGGCCGCTAGAGCGGGTGAGCATGGTCGAGGATTTGCAGTGGTGGCAGGTGAGGTTAGAACCTTATCTCAACGTTCTGCGACGGCAGCGAAAGAGATCAAAGACCTGATTCGTGAAAGCGTCAATAAGGTTGAAACGGGCTCTCAGCTTGTAAATGATTCTGGCCAGACACTTGCGGATATCGTGAAGTCAGTTGAAGAGGTTGCTGTAAGAGTAGAAGAAATTGCCACGGCAGCAGCCGAGCAGAATGATGGTATTGGGCAGATTAACCAAGCAGTCATGCAAATGGATGATATGACCCAGCAAAACGCAGCCTTGGTTGAAGAGGCAAGTGCCTCTAGTGAGGCTTTGAGTGAGCAAGCATCAGCCTTGAATCAGATGGTTAGCTTCTTCAGAGTGGGGAATCACCAGGCCGCAATATTTAGCGCGCCTGCTTCAGCACCTACATCAGCGCCTGCACCGACTCCTTCTGTCAGCCAAGCTCCACAGCAAACGACTTCGGTGCCGATGGATACCGGTATTGCTCCGACAGAAGATCAGGTGATCAAATACAGTGGTGATAACTCAAACGATGATGATGACTGGGAAGACTTCTAGCGCATAGTCTAAAGGGAATGCAAAGGCCGATC
>NZ_LWEY01000441.1:0-558 GCF_001634935.1 Oleiphilus sp. HI0043
ACCCACAGTGACCTTTCCTTCACTGGCTCTTTCCATCAACATAATCAGCTTAAGCAGTGTACTTTTACCTGCGCCGGAATGGCCTGTTAAAAATGCCATTTCACCACGCGCCATTGAAAAGCTTACGTCATTAAGTGCTTCATGGCCGTCGCTATAACGCTTGGTGACATTCTCAAAATGTATCATTATTTAGTAGGCCTATTGATTTAAGCTGAGATCTTATCGACAGAGATTTATGCTTGTTCGTCGAATAAAGCAGCAACAAACTCATCCGCCTCAAAGGGGCGTAAATCATCTATTTGCTCACCAACACCAATAAAGCGAATCGGTAGGCCTAACTGTTTAGCGATAGCGAAAATGATCCCGCCTTTTGCCGTACCGTCCAGCTTGGTTAAGCTGATACCACTTACACCAACTGCTTGTTGGAATACTTGGGCTTGGCTTAGTGCGTTTTGGCCTGTACCGGCATCGAGAACCAACATCACTTCGTGGGGGGCGGTATCGTCAACTTTCTGCATAACTCGGACAACTTTTTCAAGCTCGCTCATTAGGTTGTCT
>NZ_LWEY01000442.1:0-715 GCF_001634935.1 Oleiphilus sp. HI0043
CACCATTGATCACTTCGTGCTGTATATACCAAAAGTGATTAGCGCTCTTATTCTAACCTTGATCGGTTTATTCATTGCAGGACTTGTGCGAACTGCCATTGAGGCCTCACTTGCCAGCATTAACCTAGGTTATGAACGTACAATTGGCGGAATTATTTATGCGCTAATTGTTATCATTGTAGTGTCACTGGCGATCAACCAACTAGAGATTGAAACCGATTTGCTAAACCAGGTTGTTATTATCTTTTTGCTCTCTGCTGCAGGAGCAGTTGCACTTGCACTCGGTTTAGGCACAAAACATGTTGCCGGAAATGTCGTTGCAGGCGTTTATGCTCGTGAACTATATGTTCCGGGTAACAAAATTAAGGTTGATAACGTTTCTGGTGAAGTAATTGAGATCTGCTCTACTGCGCTGATTATAGAAACTGAAGACGGCCGCAAAATCACAATCCCCAACAGTAAACTAATTGATTCTCAAGTGGAGATTCTATCGCAATAACTCTGCTTACCAATTACTAGCATGACGCTTAATAGCGTAGAAACCAAGCACAACCATGTAGCTCTTCCTGCCAATAATGACCCTGACAATGAGTGGGTCACCCAAGCACAGGAAGAGCTGCCCTATCGTACCTGTGCATACGAAAAGCTTATTCGAAAATACGAAAAGCTGGTCTTTCATATTTGCCTGAAGATGCTCGGAAATCTTGATGATGCT
>NZ_LWEY01000443.1:0-1085 GCF_001634935.1 Oleiphilus sp. HI0043
GGGCAGTTATCCTCCCGGCAAGCCCAGGTTTTTACCATCAACCAAAGTCTATCGAAGATATGGTCGACTTTGTTGTAGCACGTATCTTATCTCAATTGGGCTTGGAACAGTCTTTGATGCCGAAATGGGGTGAGTAAGTTTTCAACGGGGTCAGACTCGATTGAAACTCTTCGTAGTTAGAACATTCCACGGCTCGCTGGCGGTTTAGCACGGGGAAAGTTTTTTCGAGGGGGAATCTGCTTAAGCTTTGATATGCTTAATATCGTCTCCAGTCAGCTCAAAAGCCTGTCCAAAGCCTTTCACATAAGTACCTGAAACCGCAGTTAGTCTGAATAGATGAAAGTCGGGTAGAGAGCGAAGCAGCTTCACTGTATTTCCATGACGTTTTTCAAAGCCATCAAGAATATTGTTCCATTCAGGGTCTTCTTGCTTGAGTTCTTCTGCTTTGCACTTAAGGTTTAGTCGCTTGCGGGCAAAAACGTTTTTGCTCTTGTCTTCATCTTCAATGATCAAAATAGAGAGACTGGGGTGAGCAAGTAAATTGTGCGTGTGTGTCGCAAGCTGACTGATAAAAATGTAGTAAGCTGAGCCCGTTTTCAGAAAGGGGGTATAGCTGATGCACGGCTCTTTATCTTTTCCAAGTGTTGCTAATTGGAGTGTCTGAATTTGCTCGTTGAGTTCAGCGATTTCAGTTTGAATTTGCTCTGTACTGATTTCAGGGTTCTTTGCCATGGTGTTTACTTTTCTAGCTGTTTTATCGCGCCTTGCATCATTGCTGAGTTAAGCACTTGTGTGCCCCGCTTAGAACGATTTGCCTCAAGAATCAGTGCAGCGGCAACATCGTGAGCTTGAATCGCTTTTAAATTGCCAGGGAGTATGCCCATAAATACTTCACCTAGCTTTTCAGCTGGACGAAATTCACCTCTGTCGCCGAGTAATAGGCTAGGCCTAGCAAGTGCTATATGAGGATAATTGAGCTCAAGTAGCTGATGTTCCAGTTCGCCTTTCATTTGCATATAGTAGGAGAACGCTTTCACCTTGGCACCATGCGCAGAGACAAGGCCATAATAGCGAGCGCCGTTCTG
>NZ_LWEY01000444.1:0-1260 GCF_001634935.1 Oleiphilus sp. HI0043
AAACTTACGCTCTTTCATCATATTGCCCTATATGGATTCATTAGAGTTCAAGACAAGACATTGGAATAGTGGTCAAAACGATTTACGAGCAGAACGCCTCAATAGATCACAATTGGCTTAGATTAAGCTCAATAGAGATTAGATATATACCGGCGCGATGTCTCAGCCGGGAGAAAGCGAGTCGTGCGTCTTTTGCCTCGCTCAAAACGAAAAAAACCCACACTAAACAGTGTGGGTATCAATACGCAACTAGGGTAGAAAAAGTGGCTTACTCAGCGAATACAAACTCACTCGCTACAGGGTAGTGATCTGACAAGTCCCAAGTGGTCCAGTGATCCCATTCAATACTACGAGGCGTCAGCATCTTGTTATGAGAATAAACTGGCGCTTGATGCTCGTTTGAATACAACACATAGTCTAAGTACTCATTGTATTGATCATCCGCATAAACATTCACAGGGCCTGCGTAAGAGTAAGGGTACTCGCCTAACGCTGTAGGTTCTGTTGCATTCATAAGCGATAAAAAGTCTACGTGCTCTTGTGGGAAGTTCACCTTATCGACGTTGAAATCTCCCGCCATCAGTACAGGTTGATCTGATGGGATGTTCTTGCTATCTACAAAACCTTTTAGCTGCGCTAGCTGAGAAAATCGAACCGCAATATCATCTGCTGTCGTGTAGGCATGCGTGTGGGTTCCAAACAGGTTATAGATTTTCCCACCCTTATCAATTTTCGCATAGTTCATGCCCTTAGACGCTAAGCAACCATCTGCTCGACATGCATCATAGACAACATCATCGTGATCAATAATCGGGTGACGACTCGCAATGAAAGAGCCACCTGTCAGTAACTTACCAAGCTTGAATGGAATGTCTGTCAGGTAAGGATATTCCTCACTGATCTTGCTTCTAAAATGTGCTGTCAGAACCGGGTCAAAAAGCTCCTGAAATACAACTGCATCGTAGCCTTTTACAAGCTCTGCGATGGTATCCAGGCGAGGATGTGTATTCTTTGAGGTAATACCGGGTAGCAGGTTCCAAACGTTATAGGTCAAAACCTTGAAGTTGTTATTGCTCTCTTCGCGCGTTTCTAGCTCAAAGTCGTTATCAATGACGTAGTGAATGTCATCACCTGAAACACGTGCGTATTCAGAACGATACGCTAGCGTAGAGGCCTTGCCATCGAAGTCTCGTGCAATCGTATGAATGTCACGATCATATTGCCAAGGGTCGTTCTCTGCAGACAACCACATGTAGCTGA
>NZ_LWEY01000445.1:0-752 GCF_001634935.1 Oleiphilus sp. HI0043
CTGGTGGCATGTTGCACGCGCTGGTTAAAGCGATCAGTCTTGATAGCAAGGAACATGACAGTCATACAGCAAGCGAGCACACCATATAAAACCATGAAGCATGCGCTATGGATGCCGATCCAGTCAACGGCTAGGCCAAAAGCGATAGGGAGTGTGCAGCCGCCTAAGGCGCCAATTGCAGCCACTAAGCCACCAACAAGCCCCATTTGCTGAGGGTAGTATTCATGAATTGTCTTATACACACTTGCTCGCCCAAAGCCCTGGGCTATACCGATAATAAATATCAATGTACTGAAGAACCAGACGTTAATTTCGATAGCCAGTTCTACATCTTGATGCACGCCATGTATGGTCATCGTGGTCGGCGGATAGCACAAGAAGAACAAGCAAACTAAGCATATCCAGAATACTGCCCAGTTAACGGTGCGACCACCATAGCGGTCTGCAAACCAGCCTCCTAATGCTCGAACCATGCCAGAGGTGGCAACAAAGAAAAGCGTAAAGGCCATCGCTTGGCTATAGCTGAGTTTATAAGCGGAAGCATAATACTGTGGGAGCCAGAGGATTAGCGCTAAAAAGCTACCGAAGACAAAGTAGTAATATAGACCGAAGCGCCAAATCTGGATGGATTTAAGTGCTTGTAGGGTGCTAAGTTCGGCTTGAAGTTTTGTCGGGGTATAGGGGCGGGTAGGTGCTATTAGCCAGAACAGAAAAGCCATAATGAGTAAACCAACCCCATAGATAGGACCAAT
>NZ_LWEY01000446.1:0-29298 GCF_001634935.1 Oleiphilus sp. HI0043
ACGGCGAATATCAGGATGCACGATTAGTGGGTCAGCAGCCTTTTCAGGTTGAGCCGGGCCTGTTGCCGCTCTACCCTGAATTCGATCCAATGCATACTCAACAGCATTCTGGTATGAACGCTCAGCAGCACCTAAGCCCTGAATACCAACACTCAAACGCTCGTAGTTCATCATTGTGAACATTGCGTTTAGACCTTGGTTAATCTCACCAACCAACCAGCCTTGAGCGCCGTCAAAGTTCATGACACAGGTTGCAGAAGCTTTGATACCCATTTTATGCTCGATAGAGCCAACCGTTACATTATTGTTCTCGCCAACAACGTTGTTCTCATCAACCTTGTTTCTTGGAACCAAGAACAGAGAAATACCTTTAGGGCCGGCAGGCGCATCAGGAAGCTTAGCGAGGACCAAATGAATAACGTTTTCAGAAAGATCTTGGTCACCACCTGTAATGAAGATCTTAGTACCTGTGATCGCGTAGCTACCGTCACCGTTGTCTTCAGCTTTAGTGCGGATCATACCTAGATCTGTGCCTGCATGCGGCTCAGTTAAGTCCATCGCACCAGCCCACTCGCCAGAATACATCTTAGGTAGATACTTCTGCTTAAGCTCTTCAGTGGCGTGTGCATCAATTGCCAAACTTGCACCAGAAGTTAGGCATACATATAAACCAAAAGAGATATCAGAAGAATAAAGCATCTCTTCATACTGAGCACCTACCATTTTAGGCATACCCATTCCTTCGTATTCAGGGTTACCCGTAAGACCTGACCAACCACCTTCAACAAAAGTCTTATAAGCTTCTTTATAACCCGCTGGAGTCGTTACAACACCGTCAGTCCACTTACAACCTTCTTCATCACCATTACGACTTAAAGGTGCAATTAGTGATGCAGTGATCTTACCCGCTTCTTCCAATACTGCGTCAGCAGTATCAATATCGATGGTGTCTTTTGTGCCCGCAAGCGAAGCCCAAAGCTGCTCTACACCAAACACTTCATTCATCACGAAACGAATATCTTTTAACGGAGCCTTATACTCAGCCATGTAACTACCCTCTATCCTCTGTTGATCCAACACGTAACAACCTTGTCTTACAAGGTATTTTTCAATAAAAACCCCGAGCTGCTTGTGGCTATTCGGGTGTGATTTACTTATGTCCGGGAAAACCTAACGCCGCACATTTAAATCATGCGGCGCATTTTAACGTAAAAAGCCCGCGAATGCGGGCTTTTTTTTGAATCAGATTAACTCAAGCTTAGAAAGCGAAGTTATCTTCTTCAACAGCCATCATAGACTCGGCACCCGCTTCAATCATTTGAGCGTGAGCTAAAGTACGTGGCAAGATACGATCAAAGTAGAACTGAGCAGTTTGCAGCTTAGTCTTGTAGAACGCTTCTTCTGTTGTACCTTCTGCTAGCTTCTGCTGAGCAACATCAACCATCTTCGCCCAGAAGTATGCTAAACATACATAGCCTGAGTACATTAGGTAATCAACTGACGCTGCACCAACTTCATCACGATTCTTCATGGCATTCATACCAATCTTCATCGTAATATCGCCCCACTCTTTGTTTAGCTTGGTTAGCGGCTCAATGAACTGCGCCAAACCTTCGTTATCTGCATTTTCTTTACAGAAAGTGTGAACCAACTTAGTGAAGTTCTTAAGTGCAGCACCTTGCGTCATTAGAACTTTACGGCCTAACAAGTCAAGTGCCTGGATACCAGTTGTACCTTCATAAATTAGTGCGATACGCGTATCACGAACGATCTGCTCCATACCCCACTCAGCGATGAAACCGTGACCACCGAATACCTGAACACCGTGGTTAGCAGCCTCGTAACCAGCTTCAGTACAGAAAGCTTTAAGAATAGGCGTTAAGAAGCCTAACATCTCGTCAGCTGCTTTCTTCTCTTCATCACTACCGTGCTCTACCAAATCAGCCTGTTGCGCTGCGTAGTAGATCATTGCACGAGAACCTTCAGCGATAGACTTCTGAGTTAGAAGCATACGGCGAACGTCTGGGTGAACAATGATTGGGTCAGCTTTACCTTCCGGGTTCTTCTTACCAGTCAAAGAACGCATAGCTAGACGCTCTTTAGCGTAAGTTAGCGCACCCTGGAAAGAACCTTCAGCAGCAGCAAGACCTTGAATAGAAGTACCGATACGTGCAACGTTCATGAATGTGAACATGCAGTTTAGACCCTTGTTTTCTGGGCCAATCAACCAACCTTTTGATGCATCAAAGTTCATCACACAAGTTGCGTTACCATGGATACCCATTTTGTGCTCGATAGAACCACAGGTAACGTTGTTTTTCTCGCCTGGATTACCGTCTGCATCTGGCAACAACTTAGGTACGATAAACAGAGAAATACCCTTAGTACCTTCTGGTGCGCCAGGAAGACGTGCTAGAACAATGTGAACGATGTTATCAACCATATCGTGCTCACCGGCAGAGATGAAGATCTTCGTACCCGTGATGTTGTAGCTACCATCAGCATTTGGCTCAGCCTTAGTAGTCAAAATACCTAGGTCAGAACCACACTGAGGCTCTGTTAAACACATGGTACCCGTCCACTCACCGCTGATCAGCTTAGTTAGATAAGTTTCCTGCTGCTCAGGCGTACCATGCTCTTGAATTGTCGCACGTGCACCGTGGCTTAGGCCTGGATACATACCCCAAGACCAGTTAGCAGTACCAATCATTTCACTCAAAGCGATGTTGATGGACTCAGGTAGACCTTGTCCACCGTGCTCAACAGGCGCGTTCATTGAAGGCCAGCCGCCTTCTACAAATTGGTTATATGCTTCTTTAAAACCTGTTGGCGTTTTAACACCATCTTCACTCCAAGTACAACCTTCCTGGTCACCTACTTGGTTAAGAGGAGCTAGTACTTCTTCACAAAACTTTGCACCTTCGCCGATGATCGCTTCGACCATGTCTGGAGAAGCATCATCTGCTCCTATGGTTGCGTAGTGCTGTTCACTGTTCAAAACTTCGTTCATGATGAACTTAATTTCTCGTAGGGGAGCTTTGTATTCTGGCATAGCTAAAAACCTCAAATATATTTATTTACGTTTTAACGCTTGTTAAAAACTAATAAAATTCGTTTATTAACGTCGACTCTTACAGTCAATCAGGTCACCCACCGTATTAAGCTATTCGTTCATAGCAGGTCGTTGAGTGGGTCACTTCAATTCGAGCATTTACTCGATTTTCAAGCATTGAATATCAAACGACTGTTTGAAACATACGTTTGCTTAAAGCCAATGTCAAGATTTCCTTACAAAAAATCCGATAATTCATATGAAAAAAAAGCGCATAGCGGACAGGAAAATACCGCCACCAAACCACGACATATCGGCAAAATTAGTTGTAAAACAGAAGATTAGCAGCTTTTTTAAAAACTGCACTGAAATAGAAAAGGGAATTTGTAATTTTTTATTGTTTTAGATTAGGTCGTCAATATCAGAAACAGTTTTTTGATCAAGTGAAGCAATTCTTTCGAATTCCTGAACACTTAAAACCTGAGCACTGCGTTCATCTTTTCGAGCGTCGGTCTGCTCTTTCTCTTTCTCAAGGCGATCTTTATTCTCTTGAGCTTGTAGCTGTGTTTGCTCTAACTCTTGAGCTTGTAGCTGTGTTTGCTCTAACTCTTGAGCTCTCTTTTCAACCAATTCAGCTTGAGCCTGAGCTATTACCCTTTGAGCCTGAGCTGCCACAGCACGATCCTGACCAGAAGGCTCGGCAGGAGCATTCGCTGCAGCTTTGACCGTATTCATTTTTGAAATTGTAGCTTGAGGGTCATTGGGAATAGGCGATATATCGATTGAAACCTCCCCTCCCACAGCATAACGATTTCCATCAGGGCCAGACTGATAAGTAAATGATGCGGCACCAGCATATTGACCGCCCACCGCTTTATGGGCCTGCTCATGTGCTCTCACTTCCTGATCTCTTGCTCTAAGCTCCGCTATCTGTTCCTCAATAATCGCTTCTTGTTGCTCTTCTATACGGCGTTCACCGGCACTTTCTGTTGAACTTCGCTCAACACTCTGCTGGTCGCCATTCTGAGTTCGCACCTCATCTTCAAGGTCGGAGTCATCACTCCCAACTGTACGACCATCTTCATCAGCAATTAGCTTGCTCGCGACCTCATCGTTCTCAAAAGGCGCTGCTCGTTGATCATCGTCGACATAAAGTTGTTCTTGGTTATTCTTAGCCAATGAAATTCGGCTGTATAACTGGGGAAGGGCTGCATTGGCAGCAGCTTGGGAATTCTCACTTACTGACAGGCCAACTTTAACCGCTGGCGTGGTACTGACCGAAGCCAAGTCTTTTGAACTGGAGTTATTTGAGTTTTGCTCAGACGTCACCGTCTTCTGCTCAGCATGAACTGGCGAAGATAGATTTGTTTGCGGCGATATATTCATAACAAAACCTCTCTATTGAGGTAACTTCCAGCTATTAAATAAAACTTAAGGCCCTCACGTATTAAGCCAAGGTATCAAGCAAGGTTCCTAAAACTTCGTCAGCTGTTTTGACTACTTGCGCCGATGCTTCAACTGACCTTTCATATAATTTTAAATCAACTATTGGTTCAATTACACTAGAACTGGAGCCTTCGCTATTACTTACAGTACTCGCATTCACAATCTCTGTTGCAGCTTTCTGCATACCCTCTTGACCTTGCTGTAAGCCTTGAATACCGGTCTGTAAAACAGTATTTACATTCATGACAAGCACCTATACGAAGTAAAGAATTCAGCAAATATTGTGACTATTTTCTGCGAACACTCTAATACTAATTACTCGAGCAATTCAGACACTGCTCTCCTTATGTATGTTATTTAAGCAAATATCTGTATGTTTTTCAACCAGCCTGATCAAAGCCTTACAAATCTAGACAGTCCAGATTCACATATTTACAAAGCTCCTCAGGCTTACCGCTCTCGCTAAAAGGTAAGTGAGCAATAAGCGGTGCACCTAAAGCCGAGCTTAAAGTCGCTATATTTTCAGCTTCATAGCTCATTGTTTCTCTCGACAAACTATTCGCAACCCAACCAGCTATCTCCAAGCCATCTCTTCTGATTGCCTCTGCACTTAGCATCGCATGATTCAAACACCCCAAACGCAAACCAACAACTAGAATAACTTTATAGTTCAACTGTCGTGCCAAGTCAGCCATCGTTTCTCTTGGGCTAATCGGTACCCGCCACCCCCCTGCTCCTTCGATAAGTGCGAAATCCGGTTTCTTCATCAGCGCTCCACGACAGATACCCGTAATACGCGATGCACTTGGCGTTCGCTTTTCAAGCGCAGCAGCAATATGTGGCGAAGCTGCTTCTTTGAGTAATACTGGGTTAACTTGACTGTACGGTAGATCGACCGACATATGTGACATCAAGGCGACAGCATCTTCATTTCGCATGCTTACTTTATCATTAGCATCTTTATACTCATCAGCACCTGCAGCGATTGGCTTTAGAGCCATCGAACTCAAGCCTTTCGAGTTTGCAGCAGCCAACAGAGCACAGCTGGAAAAAGTCTTTCCAACTTCTGTATCGGTACCCGCGACAAAATATACATTCGCCATCATCTATTACCTTATATTTCTTTAATATTGAGTCAGTCTATTGGCTACAGTTTTCTAGGCTAAGTTACTAGACCTACGCTAAAACTACGTTTTAACCAATACCCCCCACAAAACCTGATATGTTGCGGGCAAATAACCGCCTTCTACACGCTTCGCCTCATAAGCTGAAACAAAGTCTCTTAGCTTGGCCTTGCCTGTCATTCCCGTTGGTCGATGAGCCGTAATGTTATGCGCTCCCAACATTTTTAGCTCACGAGTTAACTCCCGCACTGAAGAGTATCGAAGAACTTTAGCCTCTTGACTAAAGGTGCGAACATCAAACGCTATATTATCCAAGGCCCGCTTATGCTCCTGAAAGCTACCAAACTCATTAACATGCTGAAGTTCATCAACTTCGTGCCACGCTTCTTTTAATTCAAACAAGGAACCGTCAATCAGGGTAGAAAATGCAAACATGCCACCCGGTTTTAATATTCGCTGTACTTCTGCAAACATCTTTGGGAGGTCGGCACACCATTGAATCGCTAAACTGGAAAAAACCAAGTCATGGCTACTGGACGCTATTGGTAAATTTTCGGCGTCGCCAGCAAGCCAAAACTGACCATCAGCCGCATGCTGAGAACGCGCATAAGTGAGCATATCTACCGACAAATCAACGCCCATATACTCTGCGGAAGAAAATCTCTCCTTTAACTTATCAGACGAATACCCGGTACCACAGCCCAAGTCAATCATTCGACGGCAATCGTTTAAGGAAATCTTACTCAAGAGCCTATCAGCAGTCCAACGTTGAAAATGCGCTACTGAGTCATAACTGGCAGCAGCTCGACCAAAAGACCGGGCTATCTGGGATTTTTCTATCGAGTCAATCGTCATAGAGTTTCCAAAAACGAGAACAAGTGCTTTTTAATATCCATAGCATGCCTGGCACAGGGTAAATGCCCCATGTCATTAACTACCTTTACGCGACATTCGTTAGCTACCGGACTCTCAGCAACTTGATTCTCGATATAGATTGCCAAGTCTTGAGCGATTAGACTGTCATGACTACCTAGAAGCCAATACATTGGAGTTGATATATTTTCCAGGCACTGTCTTAAGTCCAAGCTTTTCAGTAAACCTAAACCAAACTCTAAACTAGATTTTGGCGGCAGCGACTCCACTGTATAAACTAAATGCAGGAACTTTTTGTCCAAGTGTCGGTACTGACTTCCCGATAACAGTAAAAAGGAAAAACGACGAACCAGCTGCGACCACTCTTCAGCCTCAACCAAGCCCTGCAACGAATCAAAGTCTTCAGTTGTGACGCCATAGGGCCAACCATCCTGATTAACGAAACATGGGGTCGATTGAAGAAGAGCCACGCCTTCAACAAATCCCTTACGTAACTTTTCAGAACTATAGTTAGACAAATAGTTAAGAGCCAGCTGACCACCAAGAGACCAAGCTGCAACAAGCGTTCCTGGCTGAACACAGTCGTCAATAGCTCGACTACATTCATCCAAGGATGTCAGACCAGCAAGACTCAAGACATCAATAGAATATCCGTCAAAACCTTCTGCAAAAAAGTCTTCCCACATCGAGGTCGGCGCTGACCAGCCATTCACTAACACAATATGTTGCACAGTTTGCTTAGACATCTGGTGTCACAATACCTAAATCTATCGCCATACTGAGGGCATCGAGCAGTTGCTCAACGTGGGCTAGATCATGATCAGCACTAAAGGTCACACGTAAGCGCGAGGTATTAGCAGGAACAGTAGGAGGACGAATAGCGGTTACCAGTATGCCCTGACTAAGCAGGAAGTTTGACAGTGCGATAGCATCATCACTACTGCCGATAATCAAAGGCTGAATAGGACTATTTGATTCAACAAGACAATAACCTAGCGCTTGTGCCTCAAGCCTAAAGTAAGTGATCAAAGAGGATAAATGTGCTCGCTTCTGATCGGCTTTTTTAATCAGATCAAGACTAGCTCGTGTTGCAGCCGCAATCGCCGGTGGCATAGCTGTTGTATAAATATAAGGGCGTGCCGCTTGAGTCAGGTAATCGATTAGAAGCTCTGAACCAGCAACAAAAGCACCTGATGTACCAAAGGCTTTGCCAAAGGTACCCATCAACACAGGAACGTCTTTCTGAGCAAGTCCAAATACATTACATGAGCCTTTTCCCTGTTCACCAATAACACCCAAGCCATGCGCGTCATCAACCATTAATAAGGCACCTTGCGCAGTGCAGGTTGCTGCAATATCTTTCAGGGGTGCGATATCTCCATCCATGCTGAATATGCCGTCACTGACGACTAAGGCCTTGCTTTGTTTCACACCTACCGGCTGACTACGTGTCGAGAGCTTATCTAAATGAGAACTAAGGCTGGAAACGTCATTGTGTAAGTAGCGTTGAAAGCGAGCTCCACTCAATAAGCCACCATCTATAAGCGAGGCGTGGTTAAGCTTATCCTGCAGCACAATGTCGCCCTTTCCTACCAGGGTAGATACCACTGCCAAGTTGGCCATATAGCCACTAGAAAAAACCAGCGCTTTATCACGCCCGGTAAACTCTGCAAGTTCGCACTCTAAGGCTTCATGTTCTTGATGATGCCCAACGACAAGATGCGAGGCGCCACTGCCCACACCACTCCTGTCGATACAGGATTTGGCTGCTTTCTTCAGCGCAGTATGATTCGCTAAACCTAGATAGTCATTACTACAAAAGGAAAGAAGCTTACGACCATCAACAAGCGGTTCAATCTGCTGAGGCGAACTTAGCAAGCGATGAGAACGCAATAAACTCTTAGCTTTTAGAGCGTCAATCTCTTGCTGCCAAAGGTCTTCAAAAATAGACATACACTAAACCAATTACTGCTTATACAGCTAACAAAACCTATCTACTCAGAAGAAAGGATCAGTGGCCTAATTTGATTAAGCAGACCACTCGTTGCGAACCATCAGAAATTAAACAAGTGATTGAGATTGTTCATTTCCAGCTGGGGAAGCCGCTTCGTAAAACAAATGCTTATTAGCTTCTGCGTCAATCGCCTTATTTAGTTGAGCTTCCTGATCGGCATCAGACTTTTCAATGCGCTGTTCAGGGCGTAAGCCCAAACGCTTGAACAATTGCATATCTTTATGAGACTCAGGGTTAGGAGTAGTCAACAGGCACTCACCATAGAAAATTGAGTTTGCTCCAGCCATAAATGCCATTGACTGCATCTCATCTGACATCGCTTCCCGCCCTGCAGATAGGCGCACATGACTCTTAGGCATCATGATACGTGCAACAGCAATACAACGAATAAATTCAAACTTATCCAAGTCGTCAACGTTTTCAAGTGGCGTTCCCTTCACTTTAACCAGCATATTGATGGGGACACTTTCAGGATGAACTGGCAAGTTTGCTAACTGCACAAAAAGTCCTACACGATCAGTTGCCTTTTCACCCATACCAACGATGCCGCCACTACAGACTTTCATACCTGCGTCACGAACATGAGACAGTGTATCCAGTCGATCCTGATAGCTTCTAGTGGTAATAATCTTATCGTAATATTCGGGAGAGGTATCCAAATTATGGTTGTAATAATCCAGGCCTGCATCGCCCAGCTGGTCGGCCTGATCCTGGGTTAATTTACCCAAGGTCATACAGGTCTCAAGCCCCATATCTTTAACACCTTTAACCATTTCTAATACATAAGGTAGGTCTTTATCACTCGGGTGTTTCCAAGCGGCCCCCATGCAGAAACGACTACTTCCTTTTGCTTTTGCTTCTTTGGCTTTCTCTAGTACTTTTTCAACCTGTAGCAAGCGCTCTTTTTCCAGGCCAGTATTGTAATGTCCGCTCTGCGGGCAATATTTACAATCCTCAGGGCAAGCACCCGTCTTGATCGACAGCAAAGTACTCACTTGAACTTCGTTGGGATCGAAATTGTCTCTATGCACAACTTGCGCTTTAAACATCAAATCATTAAACGGCAAGTCGAATAAAGCCTGAACTTCGGCAGCAGTCCAATCGTGTCGTACGCTCATAAGTATGTTCTCGTGTGCAAAACCATGGTAAAACATGCGTCAACTTTATACATCAACGCTTAAGGATGAGTGTAATGATAAGCTTCACCAAAAAGTTGTCAACCAAATTTCATTTTTTGGTTAACAACTGGCATGCTCTGGATATTATTTTTCAATCCCCTTGCTTACTATGCGACGCCATAACTCTAAATAAATCAGCGATTTGCAAATCTTGCTTAGCGGACTTGGAATGGAATGTTACATTCTGCAAGCAATGCTCGCTTCCAATGAATAGCGAGAGTTGTAAAGAGCTTATCTGTGGAGAATGCCTTAGCAGTCCTCCCCCGTTCAAGACATGTGTGGCGCCATTCAACTATTCCTTCCCGATCAATAGCATCATTTATAGAGTTAAATCATCTGGAGAACAATATTGGCTGAAGAGCTTAGGTCTCGAGTTTTGTCGTTACCTAGAGCTCTACCATAAGGACCTTCCCCAACCAGACTTTATCGTTCCCATTCCATTGCACAGGGATAAACTCAAAGAGCGCGGATTCAATCAAGCCGAATCGTTAGCAGTACTGTTAGGGAAACATCAAAAGTTAGCCGTAAATACAAAGTTGATAGTTAAATCCAAGATGAGCGCCGACCAAAAAAGTCTTAACAAAGTTCAGCGACTAATAAACCTCAAAGGATGTTTTACTATAGATAACCCTCAAGTAGTCAAAGACAAACACATTGTGTTAGTTGATGACGTCGTGACCACAAAAGCGACCAGCGAAATATGTAGCCAATTACTCCTTGATAAAGGGGCGAGTCGCGTTGATATCTGGAGTCTGGCCAGAACACCAAAAGCCAGCTAGGCAAATAGCCATAAAGAGTAATGTTATAGTTTTTCTTTCTTCAGAATAGAGTAAATATACTCTGCAATAGCCAAAGAAGATGTTAAACCTGGCGACTCAATTCCAAGTAAGTTTACTAAGCCTGCTACACCATGATCAGCAGGCCCTTGTATGGAAAAGTCAGCTGCCATGTTTCCGGGAGGGACAATTTTAGGCCGGACACCGGAGTAATCAGCATGCATTTTATCGAGCTCTACTTCAGGCCAATATTTACTCACCTCTGCGTAAAACTGCTCCCGTTTTTTCGGGTCCACCTTATAGTCAATGTGCTCAACATCAGTCACGTCCAGCCACTCAACATCCGGGCCAAATTTAGCAGCTCCCTGCATATCAAGCGTAAGATGAACACCCAGACCTCCCGGCTCAGGAACCGGATAGACTAAATGATCAAAAGGAGCTGCGCCGCTATAAGCAAAGTAACTTCCTTTGGCAAAGAAAGCTTTCGGTAACTCGGCAATAGAAATGGCTGGAGAATCATTAACAAGAGGCTGAGCATTTAGACCTGCAGAGTTGATGCAGCACTTCGTTCTTATCAGAGCCTCCCCGCCATTGAGAGTAAGCTCAACTCCACCCTCATCCTGCCCGGTTATCTGGAGCTCTGAGTTAAACACGCACTGACCACCGTTTGCCTCAAGATCAGCCTGCAATTGAAGCATATAGGCATGACTATCCAAAACGCCTGTCGAAGGCGACAATAAGGCTGCTTTACCCACTATCGCTTGCTCTAGCTTATTAAGTTCTACAGAACCGATGAAGCGAAGATCGTCTACACCATTAAGTTGAGCTTGGTTTTTAATTTCCTGAAGACGAGCTATCTGATCATCACTTGTCGCAACAATCAATTTTCCACAAGCTTTGAAAGGAAGGTGATGCTTAGCACAATAGTCATATAACATTTCTTTCCCAGCCACGCATAGCTGAGCTTTTAAGGAACCTTTTGGGTAATATATTCCTGCATGGATCACTTCACTATTGCGTGAAGAAGTCTGCGTGCCAATGCTGGATTCTTTATCGACGAGCAAAACTTCCCGACCCTCAAGAGCTATTCGCCTCGCTATTGCTAAACCAACAACTCCAGCTCCGATCACCAGGCAATCCACATTAAACTGTTCCATCGCTATTTGCGCCTCACAATTCTTCTCTTAACTCCTTTAGCGAGCAGCTATGACCCTACATTAAACAAAAAAGGCCTACAAGACCGAAACTTCGACCCATGTAGACCCTCATACTATTGCTCTAAAGACTAGAGCTGACTTAACGCAATGCTTCTTTGGTCACCTGAGCCTCAAGCACTGCGACCACTCGCCTATTTTTAGCGCGCCCATCTTCAGTCTCGTTGTCTGCAATCGGCTGCTCCTCACCGAAGCCTTTTGCGGCAACTCGCTCTTCAGCGATGCCGAACTCGTCAACCAATACTCGCCTAACAGACTCAGCTCTACGTTGAGATAGCTTCAGATTGTACCGACGACTGCCTTGGTAATCCGTGTGTCCCTCCACCGTCAAAGTCGTTGATACGACTTCTTTCATAAAGTCTGCGATCTTCTTAACTTCCGGGTAGTATTCTAGCGTTAACTCATCACTTTTCGCTGCAAACTTAATATCCATGGTAATTGCAACCTGCTTGGTCAACATGACGGCACAACCCGTTTCATCTACACGGAATGATGGGTTTGTACCAGGGCACAAATCAGTATCATCGAATACACCATCTAAATCTTCATCAGTTGGTTCTGGCTCAGGCTCAGGCTCAGGCTCCGGTATTGGTTCGGGTTCTGGTTCGGGCTCTGGCTCCGGTTCCGGCTCTGGTTCCGGAATTGGCTCTGGTTCAGGCTCTGGAGCCTCTCGAATAAACTCTCGACCAAATGAATAACCCAAAGTCATTCTGACACCTAAGTCTGTTTGCTCATGATCGGCACCATGCAAAGCTAACAGTTCACCACGAAAAATATAGTTGGTATCCTGATAGGCCTTTACTCCTAAGCCCAAGTGAATTGCAGTTTCTTTTACTTTGCTGCTACTTTTCAAGTCAAACTTCTGATGGCCCATGCCCGCCGATAAGAAAGCTCGGGTGTTACCCTCATTCAGGTGATAGAGCACGCCTGGAGACAAACGTTTAGTCCGGCTATCAGGACCTCCCCTTTTGCCATCAGCGTTATACATGGAAAACCACAGGTCCCAGGATAAGTCACTACTTAATGGTCGCTCAAACCCAGCTTCAAAGCTAAGCCCTTCCTCAAGATTGCGATCTGAGTCGAACAAATACCCTGCTGCACCAAGATATAATTCACCATCTCGAATAAATTCTGCACTCACGGGGTGAGCTAAAAAGCAAGCCAATAAGGCAAGTATGATTTTAAAGTTCATGTTTCGGCTATCCTTAAATCGCGCACCACAACTCACGTAGATTATAATTGGAAAGAACTTGATACGTTCGTACAAACTTCGGTGACGCTGATTAACTGTTAATGCAATTCCCGTTACTTTTAAGGCGCAAACTTACCAAGGAATCTCATACAATTCCATGCGCTTTTGTCGCATTTGCTAGGCAGTTAGCGCTTCGATCTAAAAATATTAACTCAAAACGCCTTCTGAAGAATTAAAACTATCCCTCACTCACAAAAAACCGCCCTGCACTTTTCGGTGCAGAGCGGTTTAAGATAGAGATCGGCCTTCAAACCATGAGGCCGATATTGATTAAGCGCTTATTTAGTCGCAGCCTTCTTAATACTTGATTCAACTACCGCTACAACACGACGGTTAGCCGCTCTACCTTCAGATGTAGCATTATCAGCAATAGGCTGCTCCTCACCAAAACCTACAGACTTAACACGAGCAGCAGGCAAACCAAACTTATCAGTCAAAACCTTACTTACAGAATCTGCACGACGCTGCGATAAAGCTTTGTTGTATGCATCATTACCGCGATCATCAGAGTGCCCTTCTACGGTCACAACAGTTTTCTCAAACTGCTGCATAAACTCGGCAACTTTCTCGATTTCCGGGTAGTTATCCTTAGAAAGTATAGAGCTATTTGACGGGAACTTGACATCCATCTGGATAGAAACAGTTTCTGTCAGCATGACGGGACATCCCGACGCATCGACCTTAAACGCAGCATTAGTACCCGCGCACTTATCGATGTTGTCCGCTACGCCATCTTTGTCAGAGTCTTTGATCACTACCTTTTGAACTGGCGCTGGCTTAACTTCCTCTTTAACGGGAGCAGGCTCTTGCTTCTGAACCACTTGCTTAACAGGAGTGATGACAGGTGCTTCCACCATCATTGCTGGCGCGACATCACGACCAAATGCATAACCAACAGCTAAGCGAGCACCAACATCCAGCACTTCGTTATCCAGGCTATTCATCGCAAGCACTTCAGCTCGAAGAATCAAGTTTGAGTCATAGTACTTTTTAACACCCACACCTAAATTGATCAATGACTCACTGTGGTCATCGCCACCCTCTGTTTCATATTCTAAATGACTGAAACCAGCAGAAATAAATGGACGCACATCACCACGCTTCAAATGGAACAACAGACCGGGATTGATGCGCTCTGCATCAAGCTCAGCACCACTATATTTCCCTTCAACCTCATAAGCAGATAACCATGCTTCAAGAGACATCACTTCGTTTACAGGAAGTTCAATACCACCTTCCAGGCTAAATGCGTCATCAAATGAGCGGTCGTCATCATGGTGGTAAAAAGCCCCCCCTAAAAATGCCTCAAAATTTGGATATTCGTCAGCGACAGTTGCAGTTGATACGCCAGCAGCAAGGACACCCGCAAGTAGTAAATTCTTCTTCATAATCAGTTCTCCAGAACTCTCATTTATCTAAAACTATTAATTCGTATATGTAACTATATTTAGGCACTTTCTTTGAGCAAATGAATATCGCGCTGAGGGAAAGGTATTGTTGCACCAGCTTCTTCAACAGCTTGCTTAAGTAACGGTCTCGCGTCAAAGTAAAAGCTCCAGTAGTCTTCCGAGCGAACAAAAGCACGAACCAGAAAATCAACCGAACTGTCACCTAAATTCGATACGCCTACCAAATTATTTTTATTATCAAGCACCCGCTGATCGGTTCGCAACACTAATTCCATTGCTTCTTTTGCTTCTCTTATATTGTCAGAGTAACTAATACCGATCGCGATCTCAACAGCGCGTGTTTCGTTACGGGAATAATTAGTAATGGAACCATTGGCCAAGGGCCCGTTTGGCACGATTATAATACGCTCATCCAAGGTCAGTAAGGTTGTTACAAATATACCGATATCCTTGACGGTTCCTTCATGGCCTTGTGCACTAATGTATTCACCCACCTGTATTGGGCGGAATATTAGAATCATGACACCACCCGCAAAGTTAGAAAGACTCCCTTGTAAGGCAAGGCCCACTGCCAAACTCGCAGCACCAAGCACAGCTACAAACGATGTCGTTTCAATTCCGACCATTGAGGCAACACTAATTACGAGCAATACTTTTAAAACTATTTCGACACCGCTTGAGAAGAATTTTGCCAACGTTTCATCTGGCATATTCTTATGCAGACTACTATTTACCAGCGACGAAATCCTGTTAACAATCCACCAGCCAATAATTAAAGACAGTATCGCTAATACTACCTGCCCTCCATAAAGCATGACGGGCTCTTCTACCTGCTTCCAAATATCCTGTAGTTGCTGTTCCATTATTTATCTCCTAATACCTTTTAGTTTTAATTCCATCAAATTACACTCCTAAGAAAGCCAAAAGTCACAATTTATTTTTTAATTTTATTTTGTGACTTTCTTTTATCGACTTATGTCATAATTTCTGTAATTTCATCAATTCAAATTGAGACCAACACTATGGATGACCTCGACGATCTTGACGCACTGTTCAAATCCGATGAAAAACCAAAATCTGACAACATAAAATCGGTACTCCAGAAGACACGCACCCAAACAAGTCAACACGACACGATGAGCTTTGCGCTGGTCAAAATATGGGTAACCATGGCTGAGTTGTTTGCCCCGATGTTCGCAAACTTGGCACTTAAAAATAGTGACCAACTTGCTCCCAAGAACAATCAGTCTGACCAACAGACCTAAGCGACCTATCAGGAGTTAGTAATGCTCGAAGCAATGAAAGAAACCCTAGCCGATCCGATGATACTATGGGCTAAGATCGCTGAATTCTTACCTAGCCTACTCACCGCACTAGGCCTACTGATAGGTGGATACTTTGTCGCTAAATTTCTAGCCGGAGCCATAGCAAAGCTATTTTCAAAAATCGGCCTTGACCGCTTAGCCGAAACAGCGGGCATTGATGTTGCACTGAAGAAAGCAGGCATGAGCTCAGGGCCGTCAATACTGCTATCTAAGATAATTTACTGGCTTGTATTTCTCACATTTATCATCTCTGCTTCAGATGCTTTAGGCCTGGATAGAGTCTCCGCCACCATTGATCACTTCGTGCTGTATATACCAAAAGTGATTAGCGCTCTTATTCTAACCTTGATCGGTTTATTCATTGCAGGACTTGTGCGAACTGCCATTGAGGCCTCACTTGCCAGCATTAACCTAGGTTATGAACGTACAATTGGCGGAATTATTTATGCGCTAATTGTTATCATTGTAGTGTCACTGGCGATCAACCAACTAGAGATTGAAACCGATTTGCTAAACCAGGTTGTTATTATCTTTTTGCTCTCTGCTGCAGGAGCAGTTGCACTTGCACTCGGTTTAGGCACAAAACATGTTGCCGGAAATGTCGTTGCAGGCGTTTATGCTCGTGAACTATATGTTCCGGGTAACAAAATTAAGGTTGATAACGTTTCTGGTGAAGTAATTGAGATCTGCTCTACTGCGCTGATTATAGAAACTGAAGACGGCCGCAAAATCACAATCCCCAACAGTAAACTAATTGATTCTCAAGTGGAGATTCTATCGCAATAACTCTGCTTACCAATTACTAGCATGACGCTTAATAGCGTAGAAACCAAGCACAACCATGTAGCTCTTCCTGCCAATAATGACCCTGACAATGAGTGGGTCACCCAAGCACAGGAAGAGCTGCCCTATCGTACCTGTGCATACGAAAAGCTTATTCGAAAATACGAAAAGCTGGTCTTTCATATTTGCCTGAAGATGCTCGGAAATCTTGATGATGCTGATGATGTATCGCAGGAAGTCATGCTTAAAGTTTTCCACTCGCTAGTCAAATTCGAGGGTCGCTCCAGTTTTAAAACCTGGATCGCTAGAATTGCCACGAATACCTGCTTGAGTGCTGCAGACAAGCGTAAACGCACCCGAGAACTGCAAGCAATGTTAACAGATGATCCAAGCCAAGAAAGAACAAGCACCATCAACACCACAAAACGCGACCTCGATAGCGCAATGCAATTATTAGCACCTAAAGAACGAGAAATTCTAACCCTACGTTACACAGCAGAATTACGCATCGAAGAAGTGGCCGAAGTCTGTGACCTAAAACTAAGTGCTACTAAGATGCGCCTTTATCGAGCTCAGGAAGCACTGAAAGAGCACATGAAAGCATATCAACACTAAGTCCGCCACTAAGCCGCCTCCCATGCTACAATAGCGGTATTTAACCTAGACGATTCTCTAAGAGACAAGACACCTTGAGTTCACCTGATAACGAACATCCTTACGCACAACTTACACCCGACTTCGTACTCGACGCAGTCGAGTCAATCGGGCTATTTAGCGACTCTCGCATCCTTAGCCTTAACTCATATGAGAACAGGGTCTATCAGGTAGGAATTGAAGATGGCACGCCTATTATCGCTAAGTTTTATCGCCCCCAACGCTGGACGACTGAAGCCATTCTTGAAGAGCATGAATTTACCAGAAGCTTGCTAGAAAACGACATATCTGTCGTCCCACCGATGCTAATAAATGGCAGCACACTTCACGATTACCAAGATTTCCGTTTTGCATTATTTAAGCGCCAAGGCGGATATGCACCCGAGATTGAAATACCCGACACACTCTACCGAATCGGTTGTAACATCGGCCGAATACACCAGGTCAGTAACGCAGAAACCTTTAAGCACCGTCAAAACTTTTGCATCGAAAACTGGGCGATCAAGAGCAGACAGTTCTTGCTAGACAACGACTTTCTATCCAGATCGCTTCGACCGGCATACGAAACCTTAAGCCAAGACCTGATTGATAAGATGCAACATATATGGAAGAGCTGCCCATTCAACCCGATTAAACTTCACGGCGACTGCCACATTGGCAATATTCTTTGGCGTGAAGACCAAGCACACTTTGTCGATTTTGATGATTGCCTGAATGGCCCTGCAATTCAGGATCTATGGTTGATGCTTTCAGGAGACCGGCATCAACAAACCCAGCAAATGATCGAGCTGGTTGAAGGCTATGAAGAGTTCTGCGAGTTTGATACGCGCCAGCTCAAACTTATCGAGACCCTACGTACTTTGCGTATGATGCATTATGCTGCCTGGTTATCACGTCGCTGGACCGACCCTGCATTTCCAATGCACTTTCCTTGGTTCAATACCGAGCGCTATTGGTCATCACATATACTTGAGCTGAGAGAGCAGCTATCAATTTTGGATGAACCACCACTGAAGCTCCAAGCTTACTAAGACTTGTCTTCAGTCACGCATCGCATAAACTAGGCCGCTAAGATTATTACTGGAACAAACAATGAACGAACAAGCACCAAACGATCAAGAAATAGAAGAGCAAGACAAGGTAAAAAAGTCGACACTTGTCATCGCCATTTTCATAACAGTTTTCGTAACCTTTTTCACTTTGGAACAAAATGGGCTCATTCAGCATAACAAACAAAAAGATGACTACCCTGTCGCTGAATATAAAGCTATTTTTATAGAAAAACTTGATCAAGGCGAATACCGACTTTCTCACAAACCTTCAAACCAAACAGCCGTTTGTCATCAAGGCTATTTATTTATCCAGTCAGATAAAAATGATGGCATGCAGGGTTTGTTAGTCGATTATAAAAATCGCGGTGTACGCTGTGGAGAACTGGTAAGCAAGTAATGACTGAACAAAAACCTGACACTATTTTTTCTCAAGCGCTTGATAGCGTAGGCGACTTCAAGTTTGACGAAGCAGTTGCCCGAGTTTTCCCTGACATGATCCGTCGCTCGGTTCCCGGTTACACCACGATAATTCCGATGATCGGTCTCATCACTGAGCGCTACGCTCAGAACGATTCAGCATGTTATGACCTGGGTTGTTCCCTAGGTGCATCAACACTTGCTATGCGCCATGGCTTAAGAGACAAAAGTTGCCAACTCATCGCCGTCGATAACTCAGAGTCGATGCTTGATCGCTGCAACCACTATATCAAAATAGATAACGAAGAAACTCCCGTTGAACTTGTGTGTAAGGATATCACAGAGCTGGCGTTTCAACCTTGCTCAGTCGTGACGTTAAATTTCACCCTGCAGTTTGTTGACCCTGCATTGCGCTTAAAACTCCTCAAAGATATCTATGCTGCAATGGAGCCGGGTGGCGTACTAATTCTTTCCGAAAAGATCTGTTTTGACAATCAAAATGAGCAAAGCGAGCTAGAAGAACTGCACTGGTTGTTTAAACGCGCAAACGGCTATAGTGAACTGGAAGTGAGCCAAAAGCGAAGCGCCCTTGAAAAGGTACTAATGCCAGACACCCTAGAAGCCCATCAAGCGCGTTTGAAAGAGGCCGGGTTTACTCACTCCCACCTTTGGTATCAATGTTTCAACTTTATGTCGCTGATAGCGATTAAAGCAGCTTAGGTATAACGATGGATTTCTACCCTCTCTATGACGACTTATTTGCTTTCATGCGCAGCAACAAGCTCGAACCCTGGTTGGAGACTTTAATCCCCCTACTCAAACATAAGCTTCAAGAAAAGCCTCATGGTGACTTAAAGCGTTGGTTGGAGGCCTATCATTCTCTGCCAGTTTTAAACTCCGACATCGTCAATCTAGATGCTTCACGTGTTGGTGCCGACAGCAAGGAAGGCCTAAATAGTGATACGTTTAAACAGCTTGAACAAGCACTTAGAGGTTTAATACCCTGGCGAAAAGGACCCTATGACTTATTCGGCGTTCATATCGATACGGAGTGGCGATCAGACTGGAAATGGGAACGTATCAAAGACCACATCACCCCCTTAAAAAACCGGATTATACTCGATGTAGGCTGCGGTTCTGGTTATCACTGCTGGCGTATGTTGGGCGAAGGCGCACAAAATGTTATTGGGATCGACCCGAACTTTTTATTCTTACTACAGTTCGAGACTCTAAAGAAATATTGTGGCCCTCAAGCACCCATCCATTTGCTCCCAGTACGAATGGAAGATGTGACACCACAGCTAGAGGCCTTTGACACAACTTTCTCAATGGGCGTGCTTTACCATCGCCGCTCACCTATCGATCACCTATTGGAGCTCAAGGGGACCTTGCGCCAGGGCGGCGAACTGGTGCTGGAAACGCTCATTTGTGAAGGTGAGCTAGGCTATAGTCTAATGCCAGAGGATCGTTACGCCATGATGCGAAACGTCTGGTATCTACCAACTAAAGAAACCCTGAGCTTATGGCTAAGGCGAGCCGGTTTCACTAATATTCGCTGTGTAGAGAGCAACATCACCTCAACTGAAGAGCAGCGAAGCACGGACTGGATGAAGTTCCAATCCTTAAAGGACTTCCTAGACCCAACAGACCAGAGCAAAACGCTTGAAGGCTACCCTGCCCCTTTGCGTGCGACTTTCATTGCAAATAAAAAATAGCTTGTAGTCACTCTCAACTCAAAACACTCGCTCATAAAAAAAGCCTGAAAGCATAAAGCAATCAGGCTTTTTAAGTATTGATTAGCTAAATCAGTCGAAAGGATGTCTCAGCACAATCGTCTCAACACGATCAGGGCCGGTTGAAATAATATCAACAGGCGCTTCAATCTTCTCTTCAATGTACTTGATATAGCTTCGAGCATTTTCAGGAAGGTCTTCTAGTTTCTGCACACCTAAAGTGCTTTCTGACCAACCAGGTAGCGACTCAAATACAGGTTCCAGATCTTCATAACCTCGACCATCAAGCGGTGGGCGTGTTAATTCTTCACCCGCTTTAGTCTTATAACCTACACAAACCTGAATCTCTTCAAGACCATCTAGTACATCAAGTTTGGTCAAACAAATACCAGACACCGAATTGATCTGAATAGCATGACGTAAACCAACCGCGTCAAACCAACCACAACGACGTGGACGACCAGTGGTTGCACCAAACTCATGGCCTTTCTCGGCAAGATGACGACCTTGATCATTAAACAACTCTGTTGGGAATGGACCAGAACCAACTCGAGTTGTATAAGCTTTAGTAATACCCAGTACGTAATCAAGGTACATAGGACCGAAACCACTACCGGTCGCCGTGCCACCTGCGGTCGTATTTGAAGATGTTACAAATGGGTAGGTACCGTGGTCAATATCTAGCAAGGAGCCCTGGGCACCCTCAAACAAGATATTCTCACCCGCTTTACGGTATGCGTGAAGCTCGTCCGTGACATCAACCGCCATCGGTAAAAGAACCTTCGCCATCTCAAGCACATCATCAAGCGTCTTTTGATAATCTACAGGCTCAACTTTGTAGAAGTTTTCCAATACAAAGTTGTGGTATTCCATAATTTCTTTAAGCTTTTTAGCAAAGTTTTCTGCATCAACCAAGTCACCTAACCTTAGACCTCGACGAGAAACTTTATCTTCATACGCTGGGCCGATTCCGCGACCAGTCGTACCGATCTTATCAGCACCTTTCGCTATCTCTCGCGCTTGATCAAGCGCAACGTGATAAGGCAAAATTAATGGGCAAGCCAAACTCAGCTTTAAGCGCTCCTTAACCGGCACACCTTTTTCTTCAAGTTCAGTCATTTCCTTGATAAGAGCATCAGGAGCAAGCACGACGCCATTACCAATCAGACAAGTAACGTTATCACGTAGAATTCCGGAAGGAATCAAATGTAATACTGTCTTTTCCCCGTCAATTACCAGTGTATGACCGGCATTATGGCCACCCTGGAATCGCGCTACCGTCGCAACCTGATCTGTTAATAAGTCAACGATTTTACCTTTGCCTTCGTCACCCCATTGGGTGCCCAAAATGACAACATTCTTACCCATAACTTCTCTTCTCATAGAAAAAGCACAATGCTTTTATTGCTAATTGCCAGCTAAACAAGATACTGACAAGCCTTTAAACTGAATGGACCGCTATCTTAGCCGCCCGAAATAACACTAGCCAACAGGCTCAAGAGCCCATTGTTGATCTTTTAATACCAGCTGTTTGCTACAAGAATACCCTTTCGCAGTATCTGCAGCATTTAACGCTTGAACTACCTGATAGGACTTACGTAGCGCTGCTACCTCACTATGCAATTTTTTATCATCAGACAGAGGTGCAAAGACTCTTTCCTTTTCAGGCGTTTCTGCAGCCAAGCTAGAGACTTTCAAAATAGCTTTTAGATCTGCGCTAAAGCCGGTAGCAGGACGCGAACGTTCGTCCCGACCATGATCAAAACCTTTACCGATATCATCGTAGCGGCCACCTTTCGCTAAGGCATATCCATAACCCAAGCTGAACGCTGAAAACAAAATACCAGTATGATAGCTGTATCCACGTAACTCACAAAAATCGATCCCGATTTCAACACCATCAAAACGAAGCTGAATTTGATCAATAATTCTCTGCAGCTCAGCAATAGCGGAAACAATACCTTCGTTAGCGCTTAGCTTTAAACGCTCAACACTTTGACGAATTTTTTCTAGAGACTCAACACCACCACTTAGGTTGGCAATATCTCTAATAAGTAAAATTATCTCTTTATTTGCATCATCTGCTTGAGCTAAAGCGTCCAATTCAGGTATAGATTTTCGACTAAGTGCATCAAACACTTTAATTTCAGTACTTTCATCAAAGCTTGCAGATTCTAACAGCCCTCGGTAAATTCCGACATGCGCCAGATCAATATGTATACGACCTACCTGAGCGGCATTTAGCGTATCTAGCATCAAAGAAATTACTTCAAGGTCTGCCGCCTGGCTTTTCTCACCGAATAATTCACAGCCAATTTGCATCGGACAGCGGTTAGTAAGCATGTGTGCAGGTCTAGTATGTAGCACGGTGTCTGCATAGCATAGTCGGCTAATACCGTTAGTTTTAAGCATATGCGAGTCAATTCTTGCTACCTGAGGCGTTATATCAGAGCGTACCCCCATCAAACGGCCTGTGAGCTGATCGGTCACCTTAAACGTCTGTAAATCTAACTCGTTTCCAGTCCCCGTCAACAATGACTCTAAATACTCTATAAGCGGCGGTGATACCAGCTCGTAACCATAGGAAGCATAAATATCGAGCATCGACCGGCGCATCTGCTCTACTTTCCACGCTTCTGGTGGCAGCAGTTCATCAACCCCATCTGGCAGTAACCAGCGTTCAGACACACTCATGCAAATTCTCTCTTATGGACAGTCTTATCAAACAACATTATTTCAGCAAAATAAGGGCTGAAATTGGCCTTCAAATTCTAGAAGACCCAAAAGCACGCGATTTTACAGTTTTATTGCGCACAAAAAAACCAATGTTTGCAAAAAGCATAAAAAAACGCGAATAGAACTTATCTATTCGCGTTTTGATAGAGCGAAATTAACTTAGATTACTTCGCGTCAGGCTTCTTCATATACTTAAAGAAGTCGCTATCTGGTTTAAGCAGCAAGACATCATCTTTACCAGAGAATGTATCTGTATAAGCTTTCAAACTACGCGTAAAAGAATAGAACTCTGGGTCCTTATTGAAGGCTTCAGCATAGGTGTTTGCAGCAATGGCATCACCTTCACCACGTATTTCTTCCGACTTACGATAAGCATCAGCTTCCAGTACAATCTTTTGACGATCGGCGTTTGCCTTAATACCTTCTGCTAGCTCCTTACCCTGCGAACGAGTTTCTCTTGCTTCCCGCTCACGCTCAGTCGCCATACGACGGTATACGTTTTTACTCAAATCTTCAGGCAGGTCAATTCCTTTCACACGCACGTCGACCACTTGAATACCAAACTCACTAACCGTTTGCTCATTTAGCTTCTTGGTAATGATACTCATCAACTGATCACGCTCACCCGATACCACCTCAGTTAAGCTGCGAGATGCAAATTCGTCTCGTAAGCCTTTGTTGGTTGAGTTCGCCAACAAGGTCGTGGCTTGCCAACGATTACCCGCTGTTGCCTTGTAATAAGCTTTAACATCGACAATCTTCCACTTAATGAAAGAGTCAACGATTACAAATTTCTTACCCACGGTAAGAAAACGTGCTGGCTGTGCATCTAAGGTTAGAAGACGCGCATCAAACAAACGAACATTCTGAAAGAAAGGCATCTTGAAGTGCACACCTGGCTGAATGTTTGTTTCAACGATTTCACCAAACTGAAGCTTGATACCCACTTCTCGCTCATCTACTACATAAATCGATGCAGATAGAACAACGACAACAACCAGTAATGAAATCAAAGATAATAATGAAGACTTAGACATTTATCTGCTCTCCCTGGATGTACGGTTGTTTCTTGAACGAAGCTCCTCAATAACTTGGTCTGCAATATCTGACACAGACTGATCTACGCTATCATCATTTGATAGACTAACAGAGCGGTTAGACATTAGCTTATCCAAAGGCAAATACATCATATTGTTGCCGCCTTCTACATCCACCAAGACTTTACTGCTATTGCTGTATACCGATGAGATTGCGTCAAGATATAAACGGTCTCTGGTAACTTCTGGCGCTTTTTTATATTCAACAAGTAACTTCTTAAAACGATCAGCCTCACCTTGTGCCTGAGAGATAACCTGCTCTTTATATGCGTTCGCTTCTTCTAACATTCGCTGAGACTTACCACGCGCTTCGGGAACAACGGTGTTGGCATAAGCCTCTGCTTCGTTTACATAACGCTCTTTATCCAGATTAGCCTTTTGAACATCATCAAAGGCTGACTGAACAGCAGCAGGTGCACGCGCTTCTTTAACGTTAACAATACTAACGTTAACACCCGTGTCGTAGGAATCCATAAAGCTTTGCAGACGCGTTCGCGCATTTTCTGCAAGCACAGCACGGCCAGCCGTTAGAATTGGGTTCAAATCTGTACTACCCACTTCATGCCGTAATGCTGATTCAGCAGCATGTTGTAAACTACGCTCTGGATCTTCAACGCGTAAAGCAAATGCTACTGGGTCCGATACCGTATACTGAACGTTTAGTTCAACCTGAACCACGTTCTCATCCTGAGTCAGCATTTCTTGCTTCAACTCGGCATTTCGAACATTAGTTACGTTTACAGGAATGACCTTCTCGACAACAGGAATCACAAAGCGTAAGCCCGGGTCCAAGGTTCGGTTGTACTTACCTAATTGAAGGACAACGCCTCTTTCCTGCTCATCAATGGTATAAAATGACTTAAAGCCTAAAAAGATGACCAGCGCAATCAATGCCAAAATAAATACACCACCAGCACCCTGGCTTGAACCGCCAGAAGAGCCACCAGTTTTTTTCGGGCCTGAACCAAACAAGCCATTCAGCTTATCCATCAGTTGTTTTAAAGCTTCATCGAGATCAGGTGGCCCTTGATTATTGCCGCCTTTATTCCCTCGATTATTAGAACCCCAAGGGTCGTTATCATTACGATTACCACCCGGCTCATTCCAGGCCATAGAAGACTCCGTTACATTTTTTAGATTAGTTTCATGAAAGATTCTTACGAATCAAAGTATTGTGACTTAATTGCCCACAAGTGTGGTTAATGAGGGCAAAGTCTTAGTTTACAAGAGGCACATAGTATTGTGCTTGGAGACGGACAGCAAGCGGTTTTTATGGTGGGCGTTTATCAGACATAAAAATGGGCAAGCTTATGCTTCCCCATTAAGGATTTAGATCTAACTATTAAATAAGAAACCTAGTGAAGGAAAGAGATAAAACGTTCTTCAATCACCCCATCTGCGCGTGTTACAGCGACTTTTAATGTACCGAAGCTAGTAGCAGGGTCATCATCTGCCTCTACTATAATCATGTTAGTAAACGGAATCGGATTACCGTCAGAATCTACTGGACACTGATTAGGAATTACAATATTTTGGCCCGTTACAATCTCACCATCCTCAACACTTACTGCTACAGTAGTGCCATTTGCAGGCATTAGCCCTTTACCATCAGTAATTGTAACTAGAACTCCTGCGGCGCCCGCTGAAGCATCCAGAACCCCACCACCTAAGTTATCAGAAATTACGACATCATCTTCAGACATACAGATCGTAGCTACACGTCTTACATCGACTAGCGACTCACAATGATACGGAGAATTAGGGTCATCAGGATCCGAAGGTTCTTCAGCTGCCTCAGTACAACTTGCCCCCTGATAAAATCCCGGATTAGTCTTAGTGTCGTATACCTGATTATTGTTAAAATCTGAGTAGAACTCATTATCATCACGCACACCATTATAGTTAACATCGATATAAGCTTCGTCCAGTTCGACATCTATGACTTCACCTAAATCATATTGACCATTCAAGTTCGCATCAATAAATGACTCCTCTCCAGTCGTACGTGCCATAATATGCACTAAACCGTTATCGGGACGCGGATTCGAACTTGTCCAATCAACTGAACAAAAGCCACTATCTAATTCACAGGAACCCACTATCTGACCACCGGTTGTCACAAAAGAAACCTGAGTACCATCTCTAGCCTCATTATTAAAGCGGTCACCTGCGCGCACAGTCATTCGAGAAGTTGTTCCAGAAATATCCCAACCACGAGGGTTAAAGGTCTCTACAGATAAAGTAAAGCTGTCTTGGTCAGGAAGTCCACCCAGAACGGCAATTGAATCAGATGTCGTAGTTGTCGTTGCAGTTGAACCATCCTCATACTCAACAGTTACCGTTGCAATGATTGCCACACTAATGTTAACGCCACCAGCAGTAAGCTGTACTGAAGTATTACCCTCTTCATCCGTTACCGAAGAATAAGTCGATAAGCCATTAGGGAAAGTAATCCCCCCCACATTCGTTGACAGAGAATATTCAATTGTTTCACCTGCCATCGGCTCGCCCGTCGCATCGTTCAAACTGAAGGTAACGGTTGTAACCTCTGGGTGAGCACTTGAGCCACTGCCTTTCAACGCGATGGTTGAAGGATCAGCCGATACAAAAGCTAATTCACCTAGTATTTGCTCTGCTACGTTAATATTTGCTGTAGCTGAGGTCCCATCACTTAGTGTAGCGGTAATGACATCAGGCCCTTCACAGGTATTCGCAGTATACGTTGCAACCGCGGTACCTGTCGTTGTATTAACCGAAGATGAAATATCCGACTTGCCTTGCTGCACACAATTTGAAGTAAAGCTAACCGACACGGAACTAGAGGTAAATAGAGTATTACCGTTGGTATCAACAATATTGACCGACACAACCGTGTCGCCACCATAGGTTAGATCAACACCGTCAGTTAGCGTTGTCATTTCACCCGATACAAAAGAATCGCCAGAACTTCTACCCAAACCTAAACTAGAGATATCAATTGTTACGGATGCAGTTGAGGTATTACCTTCATCATCAGTTGTCGTTGCTGTTATCGTATCCGAACCAGTACAAGATGTGGCAGTATAATTTACGGTCGCCACACCTGCAGAACTTAACGCTGATTCACCAATTGTCGCCAATCCTTGTGTCGCACAAGCTGAACTAAAGCTCACTGAGGTTGGCGTTGCTAATAATTCATTATCCCTACCTGCATTAACTACATTGACAGATATCGTCGTACTAGCACCGTAAGAAAGCACCTCACCGTCAGCCAAACCGGTTACCATTGCACCAGCATCAAAACTATTACCTGAACCAGAACCTAACCTCTCGTCCACGTCAGCAGTCGGTGATGTATCCGTCCCGGAATCGGTTTCAGTAGTTTCAGTACCACTTGAATCATCTGGGTTACCATTACCCACACCAAAACCGTCACTTCCGCTACATGCACTTAGCAAAAGCGCCATGCTCAGCGATAAAACCACTGATTTATTAAGAAACATATCTTATCCTCAATTTGGCAATGCCTAAAATATCAATATCTTACGATGAATTCCTAGAAAAGAAGTTCGCTATCCATAAAACATAGCACAGCTTTTTATTTTTAACAGAAGTACTTACATAACTTAGTGTAAGTTTTTTTGAGAAATGTAATTTTCTGACTTGACGCACATTTGGCTGCACGTTTTCAGTCAAATGCGTGACATTTTAGTGCCTTTTATCGGGCTGGATAGCTTGTGATTACAAGTTAGTGATATCTAAATCAGATTCATTAACTTCAGCTTGGCGAAGCAGTCTTTCGTAATCGAGGCGCTGTAAGCGAATCTCTAGAACTAGCCCGCCTTCTTCATCATAGCTTTCATCCTGCACGACCGATGCAGCATAAAACAAGGCTCTTAGTTTTCCACCTTTAGAAGGGTCAAGTTTAATTTTCTGATGAACTATTTCATCACCAAGAATTTCAATAATCGCTTGATTAAGCAGATCTACACCAGCACCCGTATAAGCAGACACCCATACTCGCTGCGGCACACCGTCTTCATCTCTATCTATTCTCGGCTCACGACCGTCTAATAGATCTAGCTTATTATAAACCTTTAAAGTCGGAACCTTATCCGCACCAATCTCCTTAAGAACATGCTCCACCTGCTCAATATTATCCATGCGACCTTCATCATGACAATCAATGACATGCAAAAGAAGCGTAGCGTTGCAGGTTTCTTCAAGCGTTGCCCGGAAGGCATCTACCAATTTATGCGGGAGATGTCTAATAAAACCAACGGTATCAACCAAAATAGCGTTGCCGATATCCGGCAGGTTCAACTTTCTTAAAGTCGGGTCCAAGGTTGCAAACAGCTGGTCGGCAGCATAAACATCCGCTTCAGTGACTCGATTGAATAAAGTAGATTTACCAGCATTGGTATAACCAACCAAGGATACTGTTGGTATTTCTGCACGGGTGCGTGCTCTACGACCTTGGTCACGCTGTTTACGAACTTTCTCCAGACGTGAGGTAATAGTCTTGATACGACCGCGAAGTAAACGTCTATCACTTTCTAACTGAGTCTCACCCGGCCCTCGTAAACCGATACCACCCTTTTGACGCTCCAAGTGGGTCCAGCCGCGAATCAATCTCGTCGACATATATTCTAACTGAGCAAGTTCGACCTGCAGCTTACCTTCGTGAGTTCTCGCCCGCTGAGCAAAGATATCCAAAATGATACCTGTACGGTCGATAATTCTACACTCCAGGGCCGCTTCAAGATTTCGCTGCTGACTTGGTGACAAAGCATGATTAAACAGCACAACATCTGCCTCACCATGCTCTAACTCGAACTGTATTTCTTCCAGCTTACCCTTACCAACAAAGTGCCGGGCATCCGGCTTATCTCTAGAGCCAGTAATGACTGCTAGCGTTTCAACCCCAGCAGAAGACACTAACTCCTTGAATTCATCAGGGTCTTCACGTTCTTTTTCAGAGTTAAAATCAATATGAACCAGTATAGCCAGCTCACCGGAGTCGGGACGGTCAAACACGTTTAATTACTACTCCGGCGGGCAAAAAAGCTAAGCGACGATAAAAGTCTGATAGTGGGGATAGAGTCAAGATAGACTATGACTCTTGTTCTTCAGGTGTTGCAACGCGAACATTACGTGCAGGTACAACCGTTGAAATAGCGTGCT
>NZ_LWEY01000447.1:0-985 GCF_001634935.1 Oleiphilus sp. HI0043
CCTTCCATTCTCAACAACTTATCCTTTTCGCCCTCCAGCATTTTTGAGACCGGAATACCCGTCCACTTCGATACTGTTTCTGCTATCTCTTCTTCGGTCACTCGATTACGTAATAAGGTCATACCCATCATTTCAGCCTGGCTCGCCATATCCAACTGGCGCTCCAATTCGGGAATCTTCCCGTACTGCAATTCCGACATCAATGCCAAGTCACCCTCTCGACGAGCACTCTCCAATTCGACCCTAGCCTGCTCTAACTGACTCTTAACTTTCTGGGAACCATGCAGAGCTGCCTTTTCTGCCAACCAGACTTCTTCCAGATCTGAAAATTCCTTTTCAAGTTCAGAAATTTGCTCATTCAGCTCTACAAGGCTCTTTTTAGATGAAGAATCCTGCTCCTTCTTAAGCGCCTCCCGCTCGATTTTCATTTGAATCAAACGGCGCTCCAAGCGATCTAAAGCTTCTGGCTTTGAGTCCATCTCCATTCGAATTTGGCTTGCTGCCTCGTCAACCAAATCTATCGCCTTATCCGGTAATTGGCGATCAGCTATATAGCGATGAGAAAGCTTGGCTGCAGCGATAATTGCACTATTGGTAATTTCTACCCCATGATGGACTTCGTAACGCTCTTTCAAACCGCGCAGAATAGCAATGGTATCTTCAACAACCGGCTCCTCTACTAGAACTTTCTGGAAACGCCTTTCCAAGGCAGCATCTTTCTCTATATATTCACGATATTCATCAAGCGTAGTAGCGCCAACACAATGCAGCTCACCTCGAGAAAGTGCAGGCTTCAACATATTCCCCGCATCCATTGAGCCCTCTGCCTTACCAGCACCAACCATGGTATGAATTTCATCGATAAAGAGGATTATCTGCCCTTCTTGCTTACTCAGCTCATTAAGCACACCTTTCAAGCGCTCCTCAAATTCACCTCGAAACTTAGCCCCGGCAATCAATGCCCCCATATCCAAGGACAAGACTC
>NZ_LWEY01000448.1:0-713 GCF_001634935.1 Oleiphilus sp. HI0043
GGTCTCTCTTGAATCTTATGCATACCCAAAATCGCCGTTTGAGGCGGATTCAAGATTGGCGTAGACATCAAGGAACCGAATACACCACCGTTAGAAATAGTGAAAGTACCGCCTGTCATTTCTTCAATAGAGAGCTTACCGTTACGGGCTTTTTGACCATACTCTTTGATTGATCCTTCAATTGTTGCCAAGCTCATACCATCTGCATCGCGTAAGACTGGTACTACCAGGCCTTTATCACTTGATACCGCTACACCAATATCCTGATAACCATGATAAACAATTTCATCACCATCGATTGACGCATTAACTGCCGGGAAGCGCTTCAAGGCTTCAGCAGCTGCTTTAACGAATAAGGACATGAAACCAAGCTTAGTGCCATCATGCTTCTTCTCAAACAACTCTTTATATTGTTTTCTAAGATCCATTAAGGGCTTCATGTTAACCTCATTAAAGGTGGTCAACATGGCAGTATTTTGACTTGCATCCAACAATCGACGTGCAATGCTTGCTCTTAAGCGAGTCATAGGCACTCGTTTTTCAGCGCGAGCGCCAAGATCAAGCGCTACTGGCGCAGCAGGGGCCGATACTGGCTTACTAGCTGGCGCAGCAGCGGCCGGAGCAGGTGCACTAGTAGCAGTTGCAAGGTGCGCAACAACATCCTCTTTTGTCAAACGACCGTCTTTACCACTTGCTGCAATAGCTGACGGATC
>NZ_LWEY01000449.1:0-1123 GCF_001634935.1 Oleiphilus sp. HI0043
CGATCTACGTCTGGCTTCTACTGGTGCTGTGCGTCGCTTTATGGCACAGAATCCAGCAGAATTCGACCCTAGAAAGTATCTAAAAGAAACTGTAAGTGCGATGAAAGAAATTGTAGTTGCTCGATACGAAGCGTTCGGAACAGCTGGTCGTGCTGATAAGATTAAGGCTCAAAGTCTTGATTCAATGTTTGCACAGTACCAAGACGGTTCTTTGGCTCCGAAGATATCTTAACCTTGGTAAGGGCCTGAATTTATTCAGGCCTTTTTTCTCATTGCGTTTAAAAAAGCCCTCATTAAAACTTTTATACTCAAACTGTCCAATATTTTCTAAGCGAAGCTGTTACTTGTCGCACAATCTTGGAAGTAAACCATAGAGCGTTCATCTGGTACATGGTATAAATGCCTGATTCATTTCTACTATTGTATTTATATGGAGTTTAAATGCACTCTCACTACCTAAGAGCCGGGAAAAATAAACTAATACTCCTGGTTGTTATTTTTCTTTCGGGCCTTTCTGCCTGTGATAGCGATGGTACTCGTAGTCTGCCTGAGGCTGCCACCGATACTACTGCACCGACTATTGTTCGCATCACTCCTGATTCTGAAGAGATAAGCTACGGCGTGGACTTAAATCCAACTGTGTTATTTAGTGAGAAAATGAATATAGATTCTTTACTTGATAATCGAGTTGGTATTTATTCTGGTAGTTTCGATCCTGACTCAATTACAGAGCCTGTTGAGCGAGAAATAAATATTTCTCACAGTACTGTCCCTGGGGAGTCAAAAGTACCAGATGAAGAAAGCGGTAAATTGATTGATGTTGACGCTACTGAGTTAACATTAGGGCTGAGTAGTGGTCGTTTTGCCTTACATAACACTTATACTCTTCAAGTGGAATCAGACGTACATGATTTAGTGGAAGATGATTTGTCAACAAGTGAGGATGAGCGTAATTTTCTTGAAGGCGGGGAGAGGGTCGCGTTTACGACGGAGTCTGGCGTATGGCACGAGTCCGAAACTCTTAATTTCAAGTACTTGAATGAAGAGGGTACACAGGCAGTCTTTCATCAAGGGGACAGCTTTGAGCCGATTATCCAAAGTAGTCAAAGTGGCACTACTTTAT
>NZ_LWEY01000450.1:0-1357 GCF_001634935.1 Oleiphilus sp. HI0043
TCATGTAGTTGGAAGATTTATGTTAAGGATGGCCTGGTAACCTGGGAAACCCAGCAAACTGATTATCCTCGTACGCGCCCTGACCTTCCTAACCACGAGCCACGCGGCTGTCCTCGTGGTGCGAGTTATTCCTGGTACATCTATAGTGCAAACCGCTTGAAGTACCCAAAGGTACGTAAAGCTCTATTGAAGCTATGGCGCGAAGCTAAAGCCCAGCATAGTGACCCGGTTAAAGCTTGGGAATCGATTGTTAACGATCCGGCAAAAGCTAAATCCTACAAAGAAAAACGTGGTATGGGCGGCTTGGTTCGTTCTGACTGGAAAGAAGTTAATGAGCTGATTGCTGCTTCTAACGTTTACACTGCTAAGAAATATGGTCCTGACCGTATTACCGGCTTCTCGCCAATTCCTGCGATGTCGATGGTTTCTTATGCGGCAGGTGCTCGTTACTTATCCTTGATCGGTGGTAACTGCCTAAGCTTCTATGACTGGTACTGTGATTTGCCACCAGCATCTCCTCAGATTTGGGGTGAGCAGACTGACGTACCAGAATCTGCAGACTGGTATAACTCTGGCTACATCATTGCTTGGGGTTCTAACGTTCCACAAACGCGTACACCTGATGCTCACTTCTTCACTGAAGTTCGCTATAAGGGTACTAAGACTGTATCCGTTACACCTGACTACTCAGAAGTTGCGAAGTTGACCGATGAGTGGATTCACGCGAAGCAAGGTACTGACTCAGCAGTAGCGATGGCAATGGGCCACGTTATTCTGAAAGAGTTTCACGTAGATAAGCCAAGTGCTTACTTCACTGAATACGTGCGTACCAAGACTGATTTCCCTTACTTGGTTATGTTAGAAGAGTCTGATCAAGGCTTACAGCAAGGTCGCTTCCTAAGAGCCTCTGATCTCGATGGTAACTTGGGTCAAGAAAACAACCCTGAGTGGAAGACGATTGCAGTTAACGATGCGAGCAATGAGTTGGTTTCACCTACCGGTTCAATAGGTTATCGCTGGGGTGAAAAAGGTAAGTGGAATATTGATCAGCTAGACGGTAATACCGGCGAAGAGATCAAATTAGGCTTATCACTAAAAGATAGTGCAGACGAAGTGGTTGAAGTTTCCTTCCCTTACTTCGGTGGACAAGAGCACGAATACGGTTATTTTGATCATACTGATCACGATGCGAATCAACTACGTAAAGTACCTGCTAAGAAAATTAAGTTAGCAGATGGTAGTGAGAAGTTGGTTGCAACTGTATTTGACCTGACTCTTGCAAACTACGGTGTTGAGCACGGTTTAAACTGTGCAAATTCAGCATCAAGTTTTGACGAAGACAAGCCATACACGCCAG
>NZ_LWEY01000451.1:0-896 GCF_001634935.1 Oleiphilus sp. HI0043
AAAGGTGGGTGATGAGCTTGTCTGGACTCGTATGGGGACTCAAAGCCCGGTACTTGTACCTGGCGATATTGTCACGCTAATCGGCTCAAACTTCGGTGCAGGTGTGGATATAGATTTTAGCAAAATCATGCTGGGTAATACCCGTATTCTTGAAACTGATTTACGTATGTTTGATCAGAAGCTTGCTGTGTCAGATCAGGTTAATTACGAAACAGAGCAGCAAGTTGATGCATGGGATAAAAACGTTATTAGCTGGCAAGATGACCGTATTGTATTCAGGGTACCTGACCATGCTAGCAGCGGTCCCTTGATTGTGCAGGTACAAAAACGAACGGGTTATAATGAGTCCTTGCTACACCCAGGTTCTCCACATACCGTTATTGATGCACAGACCTCTCGTATTATCAGCGATACGTTTCAGCATGAATGTGACGTTGTGTCACAGCTGAGTGATGCCGTTGCCAGCACGCCGATTGATATAGATGTTAATAACCCGAACTTCTCTGATTTGGTGACAGAAGGTCGAAAGATATTCTGGTCGTACGACTACAATATTGGTGTCGCACATGCGGTACGAAACCTGGATTGGAAGGCGATCTTTAACTATCGTTCGTTTGACCCGGTTAAAGGAGGCTATGCTGACCCGAGAGAGTTGTTTGGCGCCTATAAAACGGTCAGAGGGCAAGTGCCGAATGAAGCGATGGATGATGTTTACTTTGATCCTTACCCAATGCCAACCCCGATCCCCGGCTTCCTCACCTTGGGTTCTGCCAAGCTTGAAGGCAATACAAAAGATACAGGTTGGGTAGGATATCGCTATGCAGAAGGTAATCACCCTTATACAGGGCCGGGTGAATTTGCCGGTTTCAACTGTGCGTCGTGCCACGGTTATCAAA
>NZ_LWEY01000452.1:0-744 GCF_001634935.1 Oleiphilus sp. HI0043
CATGGTGATACAAAGCTGGCGTATCGGTCTTGGCGATATTTTCGTCAAGAATTTCCATTTTATAAGTTTCACCACGCGCTTCGAAAGCATCTCGTGCTTCTTGCCAGCTTACGGTCTTCTTAACAACGTCATAGCTCTTCTTAGCAAGCTCAAGCATACGCTTCTCGAGGGCTGCCATATCTTCTTCAGTGAGACGATGCTCTAAATCAACATCATAGTAGAAGCCATTTTCAATCGTTGGGCCAATCGCCATTTTGACATCAGGCCAAAGCTGCTTAATTGCGTGACCAACAAGGTGAGCGCATGAGTGACGCAATATTTCAAGGCCATCTTCATCTTTTGCAGTGATAATACTTAGTGTGGAATCTTCTTGAATCAACTCACAAGCATCGACCAATACATCATTTACGCGACCAGCGATGGTTGCCTTGGCAAGACCTGGACCTATATCTGCAGCAACATCCAATACGGATACAGCATTTTCAAACGAACGTTGACTACCATCAGGAAGCGTAATAACTGGCATATCTACCTCAAAATCAGTGGTGGCCCTTACTAAAGGTCACATGAGTTAAAAATTAAAAAATTACAAGCGCGCGATTCTAAACAAAAAACAAGTAAATTTGTACCGATATCTCCAAGTTTACGTTGATCGATGCACATCAATACTAAAACTGCGACCTTATTCCTAAGTGGCTCCAAAAAAGAAAAAACCCCGACACTCATTGAGTATCGGGGTTTTTA
>NZ_LWEY01000453.1:0-823 GCF_001634935.1 Oleiphilus sp. HI0043
GGCGTTCAGCGAGCTCATCTGCCCAGACGATTGTTTCGCCAACAAAAACAATCACGCTAATTGCTTGATAGATGGTCGAAACATTGTTGTAGAAGGTTACCCTAATGGCAACTGGTTAGGCCCTACACTCTTCACCGGCGTTTCGACTGAGATGGACATATACCAGGAAGAAATTTTCGGGCCAGTTGTGTCATGCATGAACGTTGAAACGCTTGAAGATGCAATCAATTTGGTTAACAGTAACCCCTACGGCAACGGTACCTCAATATTTACCCAATCTGGCGTTAGTGCACGAAAATATCAGCACGAAATAGAAGTTGGTCAAGTTGGTATTAACCTGCCCATTCCCGTTCCGCTACCTTTCTTTTCATTTACTGGTTGGAAAGGCTCGTTTATGGGGGATTTACATGCTTACGGAAAGCAGGCAGTCCGCTTTTATACTGAGACAAAAACAATTACAGCAAGCTGGAAATCATCTCCTGCGCAAGCACCCAACATGTCGATTAGCTTAAAGTAGACAGATTAATTTATAAGGCCACCTAAAGTATTATATTTTATGAATTACGACTTAAACGAAGATCAGCTCGCTTTCCAGGAAACAGCAAAACGTTTCGCAGAGACAGAACTTGCACCTCAGGCTAGTATATGGGACGCAGCCTGCGAGTTCCCGAAGCAAGCCTTTGTCGAAGCAGGTAAACTTGGGTTTATGGCCATGTACGTGCCAGAGGCTGATAAAGGTATTGGTCTGTCGCGATTAGACAGCTCCATTATTATGGAAGAACTAGCGTCCGGCTGCACCTCTACCGCTGCGTTTATTAGCATC
>NZ_LWEY01000454.1:0-949 GCF_001634935.1 Oleiphilus sp. HI0043
GACGAAGCAATGGGGGAATCATAAGCCAAGTTTGGAGCACGTCTCACTCGACGCTGGCCTGAGTTATAGTCCCACGCACCTCGTTTGTCTTTAACCTGATCCATAGTTTCGTGAACTAGCAACGCACCACCTGCCAAACGGGCGGGCGCTTTATTGAAAGTCAAAAAGTAAAACAAAATATTGTTAAGCTTTTTAAAGCTGCCTTTAGGGTTATGGAAGTTAAAAAACACTTCCGCCTGCTTGGTAATCGGAGAAAAAGAACCATCTCTCTGAACTGGCACTTCAGTCGAACGCAAGATTGCAAAAATACCTCTCCATCTAGTCAAATGATTCCACATTGTCTGAAGGGCTTTATCTTCATTCTTTCCATGTAATATTGGAAAAGGAATACCACCGTATGCGTTCTGAATCCCCACCCCGCCTTTGGATAAAGACGATGTTTTGGCATTTTTCTTGGTATTTTCTAGGACCCAATCCGGCATCGAGTGCGAACGATGGGTTGGATATACATTGATCTTGAAGCTACTTGGGTATGCTTCAAACAAAGCATACTGACCTGGGGTCAGATAGTTTTTAAAACCTTTGTAGTTACTGTCATCAATGGTGAATTTGATATCATCAGAGGCAAAAGGGTCGATATGATGCTGCCCTGTCCCCTCATACCCCATTGGGGCTTCGGTAATCCCCCCAGTCCATGCAGGAATAGTTTTATTTTTATTCCCGGATTTTATCGAACCGAACGGCGTTAAAGAATTCCCTAACTTATTAACTTCTTTCGTTGAAACTTTCGCATTTGCATTGAGCGCACCCAAAACCAGCGCTAGCACACTACAAAGCAAAATAGACTTGTTTTTCATATGATTACCTTGAAACACACCCATTGTTGTATTACTACACTCTAAAATCGCCACACCCATTGTTGTATTACTACACTCTAAAATCGCCACAC
>NZ_LWEY01000455.1:0-682 GCF_001634935.1 Oleiphilus sp. HI0043
TAAGAACTCTTTAGGTATTTCTATTTTGTTAATATGGACGGTTACTTTCGAAATACGACCACAGAAGAGATCCCACGGTCCGATATCTTTATCGTGGTAAACAATTGTAAGATCCAGCATGGTATTCATTTGAGAGCCCATACTGCCTAGAACAAAAGCTGCTCCACCCGCTTTAGGCTTTAGCAGGTTTGTGAATGGGGACTCTTGGCGCGCATGCTTTTCCGGTGTGAAACGAGTACCTTCGAGGAAGTTAAATACTGATACTGGCGTTGTTTTAAACTTCTCACAAGCCTTTTGTGTGGTTTCCAGATCTTTACCGGCAAGTGATGGATCTTTCTTTATTTGTGCTGGAGTGGAGCGCTTCATGAAAGGGAAGTCCAAAGCCCACCAGCAGATGCCAATAATCGGTACCCAGATAAGTTCTTTTTTAAGGAAGAACTTAAGCATAGGGATTTTGCGGTTCAAGATTTTTTGAGTGATTGGAATATCTGACCAAGATTGATGATTACAATTTACAAAGTACCAATCATTTTTTGTTAGCCCTTCAACACTGGTAAAATCCCACTCAACCTTCAGAAACATTGCCATAAAAAAGTTGTTCATAGAAACCCAGTTTGTTGCACAGGCAATAAGGGTTTTAGTCACAATTTTTTTGACGATATTGATGGGAATGATGATCTTA
>NZ_LWEY01000456.1:0-1285 GCF_001634935.1 Oleiphilus sp. HI0043
TACAATTTCGTACTGCTGCTCACTCATACCGTTTTGCTCTTTGCTAATTTCTTTCCCTAACAATAAGTCTAGGTCAAGACCCGAAATTTACCTAGTCAGAAGATGCTTCACTCCGCACTTCTGCCCTGTTTCGGCCATTTTCTTTTGCTTGATACAGTGCAGAGTCTGCTCGTTCAAATAACTGCCCCTGATCCAGGCCTTCTTCAAAGACACTTAAGCCAAAAGACATGGTAATTTGAATCTTTTCATCGCGAAAATGAAAAGGTAAGCGACCGATCATTTCCCTTACTTTTTCAATTACCTGCTTTGCAGTTTGCAAATCTGTTTCTGGCAAAATAATCACAAACTCTTCGCCACCATAGCGCGCAACAAAGTCGGTCTTGCGTATTCTATTTTGAATTTCCTTGGCAATAATCTGTAGAACTTTATCGCCCGATAGGTGACCATAGTTGTCATTAATACTTTTGAAGAAATCGATATCCGCCACCACCAGTGTAGCCGGCTTTTTATAACGTTTGTAACGTTCAAGCTCCAGCTCAAAACGTTCGTCATAAGCCTCTCGATTAGGCAACGACGTTAAAGAATCTTTTAATGCTTTATCTCGCTCTTCCTTCAAGCGTTTACGAATATAACGAGTCTCTTCTTCCATCGCTTTGATGCGCTCTTTTAGGACCTCGACCTCTTCTTCTTTTGCTTGCTGGTGTTCAACTGCATCACCAGCATGCTGATCTACAGCACTGGATATGCTGTCCAAGTGCTCCGAAATAGATCGTTTCAAATCATCTATATCGACAGCTTTTCCCACACGCTGAGTCATTTCATCGACTTGATCACGCATATGTTGATCAAATTTTTCGTTTTTATCTTGCCAGGTGTCATCAATACTCTGACTCTCTACCAAAAAGTCCTGAACTTTACTCAAGCGCTCATCGAGCACCTTCAGAAAGTTACTAAACTCGCGCTGCCCTTTACCCACAACCGAAAGGATCAAGTTAGACAAATCATCCAAAGTAGGGCCAAGTTCATACCAAACCAGCTCTTTTTCAATTTGACCACGCAGTTTCGCTACTTCTCTGGTCGCACTGCTTGGAAACGCTAATTGGTCCAGTAGATTACTCAAAGTGTTGCGAATATGCCGCGCAACAGAAGAAAAGCCAGGAGCAAGCTCTTCTGCTGCATTGCTGGCATCGTCCGTTTCTAGCTCCAAGTCCTCTTCGCTGAGGGAGCTATCTTCGCCCGAAGCCGTATCAGCGCTTGCATTTTCATCACTTCCGCCACCCAAGAG
>NZ_LWEY01000457.1:0-1292 GCF_001634935.1 Oleiphilus sp. HI0043
GTCTATTACTCACCGTCGTAAAAAAACCAGCCTAGTGCTGGTTTTTTTGTATCTGGAATAAATAAGGCTAAAGGCCCGTAGGCCTTGCAGAGTATTGATAAACCCCGGTATTTTATATCGAGGTTTTGTTTTGCATAAATCGTTTAAAAAACAACCTCAAAATAGGTCGATTTTTTAAATCTTTTAGTAGTTTACAGTGAAAAAAACTATTTCATTCACGTAGAAGCGCGTCCTAAAAAGTACGCCGAGGTTTGTCAGCAGTCTGAAAGGCCCGTAGGCCTTGTTTTGTTTATTTCCTGGCCAGTATTGGCTTTAAGAATTGTCCAGTAAATGAACCATCGACCTCTGAGACATGCTCAGGACTTCCTGTTGCAACGATTTGACCGCCTTTCGAACCGCCTTCTGGTCCTAGGTCTACTATCCAGTCAGCAGTTTTTATGACATCTAGATTGTGCTCGATTACGACAATCGTATTGCCGTGATCTCTAAGCCTGTTAAGAACAGTCAGTAATTGCTGGATATCATAGAAGTGCAAGCCAGTAGTTGGTTCGTCAAGGATGTAGAGGGTTTTACCTGTATCTCGCTTGGAAAGCTCTTTAGCTAGTTTGACACGCTGGGCTTCGCCGCCAGATAGTGTAATCGCACTTTGACCAAGTCTGATATACGACAGGCCAACATCCATTAAGGTCTGAAGCTTTCGGGCAATAAAGGGAACCGCGTCAAAGAATTCACGCGCATCTTCGATAGTAAGGTCCAGAACTTCGTGGATATTCTTCCCTTTATAGGTGATATCTAGTGTTTCCCTGTTGTATCGCTTGCTCTTACAAACATCACAAGGGACATAGACATCAGGTAGAAAGTGCATTTCTACTTTTGTGACGCCATCACCCTGACAGGCCTCACAGCGGCCACCCTTAACATTGAAGCTAAAGCGGCCTGGTTTATATCCACGAGACCTTGCCTCGTGAGTGCCAGCAAATAACTCTCTGATAGGTGTAAACAGTCCTGTATAGGTCGCGGGGTTTGATCTTGGGGTGCGTCCGATCGGGCTCTGATTAATATCGATAACTTTATCGAAAAAGTGCATGCCGTGAATGGCTTCGTGCTCTGCTGCATTTAAGGTCGTGGCATTATTTAGTTCAGTCGCCGCTAAGGGGTAAAGCGTTGAGTTGATCAGGGTTGACTTACCAGAGCCTGAAACACCAGTAATGCAGGTAAATAAGCCAACTGGAATTTCAAGTGTAACGTTTTCAAGGTTATTTCCCTTGGCGCCTTGCAGAATGAGTTGTTTG
>NZ_LWEY01000458.1:0-666 GCF_001634935.1 Oleiphilus sp. HI0043
AGTAAGTGCCACTCCTTTAAGAACCCTTCTTTTGGTTTCTCCGTGCAGGCCTCCGGCCGCTCTGTGTCCTCTGTGGTGGGTTCGTTTTTGGGGTTTTGATCTTTAGGATTAAGCCCTCTTAACCACAGAGGGCACGGAGCGCTTCGCTGCAAAGAGGAATAATATTTCCCTGTAAAATGGGTGCAATTCAGCTTAAGTAAGTGCCATTCGGGTCAGAGTAAAAAAAGCTATTTTTACTCTGATCCCACGATTAGGCGCTTAAGTCCTGCAATCAGTGCCTGGCATTCTTCAGGTGTACCAATACTAATCCGAAGATAATCTTTAATGCGTGGCTGTTTGAAGTGGCGAATGATAATCGATTGTTCACGCAAACCAGCAGCGAGAGCTTCAGCTTCAATATCTAGGTGCTTGGCGAGCACAAAGTTTGCCGCAGAAGGCATGACTTCAAAACCCAAGTTCTCGAGCTCTAGTGTTAGCCAATCACGCGTTTCAATGGTCTTATCGCAGCAGGCTTGAAAATAAGCTTTATCTTTAATCGCTTCCGATGCGCCTTTGATTGCAAAGCGGTCAAGCGGATAGGAGTTGAAGCTGTTCTTCACTCGCTCAAGGCCATCGATCAAGTCTTTATGCCCAATGGCAAAACCGACACGTAAGCCCGCCAAAGAA
>NZ_LWEY01000459.1:0-668 GCF_001634935.1 Oleiphilus sp. HI0043
CCATCTAAAAGAGGTTGATTGAGTTGATGAGTAATACAGCCGAGAATATGTTGATAAAGATCATAAGCGGGGCTGTTATCCAGAATACCGGATTCACTGGAGAGCCAGAATAAGTCTTCACTATCGCTGTTCAGCTTGTTCGTGGTCTGCTCTAGCTGGAGGCCGCGAGCTCGTAAGCGTTTGAATTCGTTGCAGGGGAGCGAAAGTAAAATTCGGTCATCGAAGCGTAAACGTGCAAGAGAGAAGGCTGCCAGATACATTGCTTCTGAAAAACTGTACTTTTTGGCTTCGGTGTCGCAATACTCGGGGTTGATGTTAAGTCGAGATATTTCGCACAAAGATAAATGGCATCCAGAGGAAAATACCTGATCGATAAACCCTAGTGAGCAGGAGTTTGCCCTTTGGCAGGGCAAGGTGGGTTGCGCTGATAAGCTTTCAACTGAGTGGCTGATACGTATGCAGGCAATATATTGTCTGCTGCTATTCTCTTGAAGGAGCAGGTGTGTCGAGTTGTGGTCATATTGGTCAATGACCTGCTCAACATGAGTGAGTCCGTCAAAGTCTTCTTTGCTCTGTTTAAAACGTATTTGATAAGCTATACGTTTTTGTTCTTCACTGTAAGCACAGACAAAGTTGAACTGTGCGATGAAGTTATCTACCAGCTGAAG
>NZ_LWEY01000460.1:0-621 GCF_001634935.1 Oleiphilus sp. HI0043
GAAGAGGGCGGACCATTTAAAAGTCTGTTTGATTTTTGTGACCGGGTAGATTTGAAGAAGGTGAATAAGCGAGCTCTGGAAGCATTGATCCGAGCCGGTGCCATGGATTCGATTGGCCCGAGCCGCGCGAGGATGATGGAAAGTATTACCGAAGCAGTACAACGCGCTGACCAGAATGCCAGAAACCAAAATGCGGGTATGATGGATATGTTTGGCGAGGTTGTTCCTGACGAAGATGAGGATGTCTACGCAAGTTCAGAAGGTGTTCGTGAGTGGAGTGAAAAAGAGCGGCTAGGGCAGGAAAAAGACACCTTGGGCTTATACCTGACAGGTCACCCTTTTGATGAGTATGAAAAAGAGGTTAGGCGTTTTGCTCCGAACTCTATATTAAACCTTAAGTCCAGTCGTAATCGGACGACGGTAGTGGGTTTGATTGTTGAAATTCGGGTAATGAAGAATAAACGTGGCCAGACCATGTGCTTCGTTACTTTGGATGATCGTAGTGCACGAATTGAGGCGACACTATTTGCGGATACATTTGACGAGTGTCGCGAGGCTATTCAAAAGGATGAGGTGGTTGCTGTTTCTGGTGTAGTGAGTCTTGATGACTATTCCGGAATG
>NZ_LWEY01000461.1:0-729 GCF_001634935.1 Oleiphilus sp. HI0043
AGGATGGAAAGGAATACCGTCTTTTGGAATACCGTTTTCGTCTTTATTCTGCTTTATTTCGATACCATCTGGGTTATTCGAACCCACAGTATGTAAAGCTAATACATGCAGAACAACCAATGCCAAAATAACGATAGGCAATGCCACGACATGCAAAGCAAAGAAGCGGTTTAGCGTGATACCTGAAATCAGGTAATCACCACGAATCCACAAGGACAAATCCTCACCAATGTAAGGGATCGCGCCAAATAGGTTTACGATAACCTGAGCACCCCAGTAAGACATCTGGCCCCACGGTAACAAATAACCCATAAATGCTTCAGCCATCAAAGCTAAATAGATCGTCATACCGAAGATCCAGATAAGTTCTCTAGGCTTCTTATATGAACCATACATTAAGCCACGGAACATATGCAGATAAACCACAACAAAGAATGCTGAAGCGCCGGTGGAGTGCAAGTAACGCAGCAACCAGCCATATTCAACATCACGCATAATGTACTCAACCGATGCAAACGCACCTTCAGCACTTGGGTTGTAGCTCATAGTCAACCAAATACCAGTAAGAAGCTGGTTAACCAAAACAACCATTGAAAGCACACCAAAAATATACCAAACATTAAAGTTCTTTGGCGCGTAGTATTTACTCATGTGATTTTCGAATGCTTCAACAACAGGGAGGCGCTCGTCAATCCAGTTAATTAGCTTTTGCATTATGCCTGCTCCTCA
>NZ_LWEY01000462.1:0-692 GCF_001634935.1 Oleiphilus sp. HI0043
GAGTTTTAAAAACAACGCTGCTATACCAACCCCTTTAGCAGCGAAGTTTCACCCGCCCTGTTTATCAGATACTAATCTAATTAAACTTGGTGGGTATTTTTTTGCCTCAAAATCCAGGCAGCAAATTTCAACGCTGCTTTGCAAGATGGCCAAGAATATGGCGAGATAACTCTTCGTATTTTTCTTGAATAACCCAGTGGCCCGCTTCCATCTCAATAACCTCATACTCAGCACTAACCAAGTCACGCGTACCCACAACCCCCGAGCGCTTTAACGCTACATCCTGATTACCCCATATAAAAGTCGTTGGTACATCAACTTGTCCAATGTTTAAACCGACATCAAATGCTGGAAAGTTTGCGCGATACCAGNTTAAAGCGCTCGTTAGTGCATGCTCTTGTTTGAGGATATTTAAGTAGTGTTCAGTTTCTGCATCCTCATGACTAGTCCAAACAGCTCGCAATTTTTCATAATCATTTTGAGCTAAGACATATTCGGGTATGGTCTTTTTCTGAAAGAAGCGAATATAGTCACTTGATTCGTATTGATCCGGATCTTCTCTGTAGGCCTTTCCGAAAGAATCAATATGAGGCACTGAAATAGCCACATAACTGATCACACGATCGGGATAGTCAGCCGCGAGCTTCCAACCCACACCAGCACCCCAATCATGGCCCACTAAGTGAAATTTC
>NZ_LWEY01000463.1:0-909 GCF_001634935.1 Oleiphilus sp. HI0043
TGCAATATGGCGTTGAGGAAGCGCACCAGGCAGGCATGAACCGAATGGGTTNTGTCACAGGTAGAGGCAAACGAGCCATTGCAGATCACTTTNATATTAGCTACGAACTAGAAAATGAAATTAAAGGTTCGGGAAAAGAGGCTCAGCTCGATTCCATTCGGAATTTAATGGAAAATAACACCTTTTCATTTACACCACAGCATCAAATGAAAGGTCTTGGCCACGCAATCTATAGCGGTCGAGGTTTGGTTGGCGATGATGCTTTTGCAGTTGTTTTGGCAGATGACTTTTGTACGGCAGATGAAAACGGCGACGGCGTGCTTAAGCAAATGGCAGAGTTATATAATCAGTTCCGCTGCAGTATCGTAGCGATCCAGGAAGTTCCTGCTGACCAAACGCATAAATATGGTGTTATTGCAGGCGAATGCATGAAGGATGGCCTATACCGTATCACTGACATGGTTGAAAAGCCGGCTCCGGAAGATGCTCCTTCAAATCTAGCAATTATCGGTCGTTATATTCTGACACCGGACATCNTCGATATCATCAAAGCAACACCGCCCGGAAAAGGTGGAGAAGTTCAAATCACCGACGCCCTGCTCACTCAAGCGAAAAAAGGTTGCGTGCTAGCCTATAAGTTTAAAGGTCAGCGTTTTGACTGTGGTAGTGTCGATGGTTTTATTCAAGCGACTAACTATGTCTATGAAAACGTATACAAAGCAGAATCGTAGTCGATACAAATAAATGAGTTTGCAGCGCCTTAGCGCGGCAAACTTCCTGCTCCATCAAAAAAGAACAAAGCAATTAAAGACCTAATAGCCTTAGTTTGCAATTAGCTGAAGTATCAGCTCTTTACTTTGCGCATCGCTTTTACGGTAACGCCGAAGTAACTCACGCTCATCATCAGTT
>NZ_LWEY01000464.1:0-666 GCF_001634935.1 Oleiphilus sp. HI0043
AATTGGAGTTCTGCTCACTCCCTGAAGCTTGCTTAGAATCATCAGCATGGCTGTTTTTGTTTGGCTGTGATTGCTTGGCGTTTCTATGCATGATAAATGACTGGTTTCTTTACAAGGGATGACTAAGGCGTATTATTCGCTTTTGTGCTACAATGCGCGCCGCAATTTTGACTCCACAAATTTCAGTGTAGATGGGTAATCAAACATGAGCAATGCAAACGACAATAACGGCCAGCTAAATACGCAGAGTGATTCAAGTAAAGAAAAGCCATGGGGAGGACGCTTTACCGAGCCTACCGATGCTTTTGTTGAACAATTTACTGCGTCAGTAGAGTTTGATCAGCGTTTGTATTTCCACGATATCCAGGGCTCTATTGCGCATGCGACGATGCTGGCAAAAGTTGGCGTGCTGACTGAAGAAGAGAAAACGCAAATCATTCAGGGCTTGAAAGAGGTTCAGGCAGAAATCGAGAGTGGCAAATTCCAGTGGTCTGTCAAACTGGAAGATGTACATATGAACGTCGAGGCAGCCTTAACAGAAAAAATTGGTATCACGGGCAAGAAACTCCATACAGGGCGATCTCGAAATGACCAGGTTGCGACAGATATTCGTTTGTATCTACGAGATGAAATCGATGTGATTGCCAGTGAAATTACTCGTCTTCA
>NZ_LWEY01000465.1:0-666 GCF_001634935.1 Oleiphilus sp. HI0043
ACACCCAGAACGATCGCCAAGCCTACAGAAAAAGCCACCGTAAATCGTAAGCCACTGGCATAACTTGTTTTAGCGGCTTCAGTTGCTTCGATCATGCCGCCTTCTGCGGCGACCGTTGCGGCTTCTGCAGCGACTGCTATCAAGGCAGGTTCAGCTATTGTCGTACCAAAGCCCAATGCAAAAGCAAAAGCAATCAGCCAAGCGACACTACCCTTCTTTGCTAAGGCATGAGCCATTGACTCACCGATCGGAAATAAGCCCATTTCCAGACCGAAAATGAAAAACGTCAAGCCAAGCAATACAAATATGACACCAATAATCATATCGACCAGGTTAGGTATCGGCTGCTGAAGTACTGCAAATTGAAAAAATGCAATAACAATTATGATCGGCGCCAGGTCTCTGAGACTACCTAGCATTGAACGAAAAATAGCGAGTATGCCTTGCTGCAAACTAAGTTCCCTTAATCTATACAAAGTTAGAAGTTGATAGCCCAAACAAGGTTTAGGCCCTAGAAACAAAACTCTAGAAATGAGTATAGGCCAATACTCACAAAGTGAAATTGACCTAAGACAATTTGAAAGCGCTTAGAGACCTTTACTTGTAGGTTTTACAAGGCCCAAGAACTCACTTAATCAGCAGCGACAAGCGTCGAATTACTTAACA
>NZ_LWEY01000466.1:0-817 GCF_001634935.1 Oleiphilus sp. HI0043
GATAGTATTCGTTTGTAACCGGCTTGCAGGAGCATTTCGGCAGCAGGATTGATAAATTTAATCTGGTAATTTGCATCAATAAGGATAACAGCAGTCGACAAGCCTTCGAGTATGCGTTGTTGGTAGGCATCTGAGAACAGGTTGGTTGTCATTAAAGCTTGTATCCATTTAAAGACGAAATTACATGCAAACAGGCTTGCTCTTGCCTGGGGCGAACTATAATAGCCAAAGCAAGAAGCAAACCAATGTTTTATGTGGCGTCGAATATGTTCAGAGAGTAGCTATTTAGCGAGCTCCCGACTGCTTGCGTGTCAGGGCTCTTGGTTTAGTATAGATGAAGATAGGATGTGCGCACCAATTTTGTGCATTGCTTTTTTGGGGTGTTCCCTATTGGTGCTCTCTATGTGTTAGTTAATTTTGAACGCTCTGGCGATAGGTCGATGAACTGTAAATTGACTACTGGCTGAGATAAGAGCCTTGTTTTGTGGGTCGATAACTTGGACCGTGATCGTGTGTGTTCCTCTATTTAGGCTTGTTAGCAGCAAGCTCGCCCCTTTTTGTAATGCAACTTCGGCACCATCCAGCAGAAAGCGCAGTTTGTCCTCTGCTCTTAATGAAGGCTCTAATATGGTGCTTACAGTGATGTCACCCGTGCCTGAGTGGAGTGCGCTCCGGTCTATTGGTGCGCTAATAACAAGTGACTGGTAAAGAAAGCTGTCGTCTGTAGGTGCAGAGCTAAAACTTATGGGGCTTGGTTTTAGTGCAGGTATGGTTGGAACGGGTTCGACTTCCAAGGTGACGGCGTTGCTTTGTGGTT
>NZ_LWEY01000467.1:0-757 GCF_001634935.1 Oleiphilus sp. HI0043
TATAGCTGGTGGGAGTTTTACGGATTCAGAGCAAAATGAAAGTGAAACCTTAACCTGTTCTTCTAACGGCACTTATACAGGCTCGGCACCCGTTGCCATTACCGAAAGCGATATTGATTCTACGGGGGCAACATGGTTTGAAATAGACTATGACCACGATGCTGCGGGCAATACTCAACTTGAGTTTGAATACGGAACAATAAGTGGTGAGCTTGAGACGCTATTTGAGTTAGACCCTGAAACTGGCATGTGGGTTGATCGTAGCTCAGAAGATATCGGTGCAGGAGAAATGTCGGTACTGACAGCCAATGGCATTGAAAGACTTGATGACCTGTTTATCATTGTCGGTTACGGTGCCGATGGATCAGAAACGCTTGGTGAGACCGCGAGAGTTGCAGCAAGCTTTGATGGTGATCCCAACGATGTTGTCGCGACGGATGTAGATTTGTCCGCCTTTGATGTCTCTGGTTTGCCAGTTCACTTAGCCTTTGGTGATGAAGCTTTCGATGCGGATGCCGTCTTTAGTGATGGCGCAGAGATCTTTGTTGCAGAGCTCAGCGCTGTTAACACTTCGTATATTTTCGAGTGTGATGCAGACTGGTCACCTTGGTTTGCTTCAAACCTTGATTGCGACAATGTGGTGCCAATAGGCTTTGTCGCTGAAGACCCTGATGAGGATGGTATTCATGATCCAATTCCAGCGACGTCTTTTGCTGATGTATTTTCGACCGCGGCAGAGCTACTTGCTCAGCCAGTG
>NZ_LWEY01000468.1:0-14707 GCF_001634935.1 Oleiphilus sp. HI0043
GCATGCTCGTATGTTTAAAAACTGGGGCCTCGAAGGCCTAGATAAAAAAGAATATAAAAAATCTATCAAAGATATGAAGCAGGCAGATGAGCTGATTGAGCGCATTCTGTTTTTGGAAGGTATCCCCAACCTGCAAAAGTTAGGCAAATTATTAATAGGCGAGAACACTCAAGAAATGCTGGAGTGCGACCTCAAATTAGAACAAAGCTCCATTGCCGACTTACGCGAAGCGATCGCTTATTGTGAATCAGTATCAGACTACGTCACCCGTGATAAGCTTCGAGAAATTCTTGCAGAAGAAGAGGAGTATCTAGATTGGTTGGAAACTCAGCTTGATCTGATCGATAAAGTGACGATCGAGAACTATATGCAATCAATGATTGAAGATGATTAAGGGGGTGAAATATGAAAGGTTCAGATAAAGTTATAGCAGAATTAAATCACTTGTTAGCGGGTGAGCTAACGGCAATAGACCAATACTTTGTTCACTCTCGAATTTATGAAGATATGGGCTTAGATAAGCTTTATGAACGTTTGGATCATGAGCGTGAAGAAGAGACAGATCACGCAGACCAAATGATCAAACGGATTTTGTTCTTGGAAGGGCATCCAGACTTGGCAACGCGTGAGCCGCTAAATGTCGGTAAAACAGTTTCGGAAATGCTACAGAATGACTTGAATGTAGAATACTCAGTAATTAAAAACCTTAAGGCAGCGATTGCTTTGTGTGAGTCTGAGCAAGATTACGAAACCCGTGCAATGCTGGTTAAGCAGTTAGAAGACTCAGAAGAAGATCATGCTTATTGGCTAGAGAAGCAATTGGGCTTGATTGATAAGATTGGGCTTCAAAATTACTTACAGTCGCAGATGTAAGCTTCGAATAGCATAATGAGTGTAAGTAGGGCCGTCATTTGTGACGGCTTTTTTGTTTGTTTGATATAAACGTTAATCCCCAACTGAATCCAAATACTTTCTTTCTAAAATATCCCTAAATAGGTAGGGGGTATTTCTAATTTTGTCCTATATTTATAGTGCTAAATAAGCAATTCACCCCAAAATAGACAGATTCATTCAAGGAAATGGGCCGACATGACGATAACTAGTCTATAGCTTGCTCACTACACACTATCTAAAAATAACGCGCTTAAAAAATACTTAGGGTGTCTCTATGAAGATCAATATGCCGGTGACTGACAATGAAGTCATGATGGTCGAAGGCCAGACTTTGGTTTCTAAAACTAATCTCAAAGGTATTACGACTTACGTCAACCAAGCATTTATCGCTATTAGTGGTTTTACTGAGCAAGAACTGGTCGGGAAAAATCATAATGTTGTCAGGCACCCTGATATGCCGCCCGAAGCCTTTAAGGATCTTTGGGCAACAATGAAGAAGGGCCAACCCTGGACGGGAATCGTCAAGAACCGTTGTAAGAATGGTGACTTTTATTGGGTGAAGGCGAATGTGACACCTATTTGGGAAAATGGCAATATCACTGAATATATGTCGGTTCGTTCGATTCCCAGTCGTGAAGAGATTGCCGCTGCAGAAGGCGCCTATGTTGCCCTTAAAAATGGCGAAATAGCCTTGGATGGCGGCAATGTCGTTAAGCCAGGCATTACTCAATATCTTCCTAAATTAGGCAATATAAAACTCACTCAGCAGTTTATGTTTCTGGGTGTAGTGTTTCTAATGCTCAGCGCATTGATAGTATTTACGCTTATGCAGCAGAATGACCAAATAGAGTTCTCAAAGCAGGAAATGGTCGGGGTTGAGTATGTTCGACCAATTAGACAGCTGCTCCAATTTATTCCTCAGCATCGAGGGATGACTAACGCGTATCTTAATGGTGATACCTCGTTCGAGGGTAAGATACTTTCAGTTAGACAGAAGATTAATGGCTTATTTGATGAAGCTAAAGCAGTTGATGATCGCTTAGGTGAAAAACTACAAACCTCTAGCCAGTTTAATGCGATACAAAACAAATGGGATAACCTTAAGGGGATGGCTTTTAATCTTGAGGCCAAGAGCAGCTTTACTCGTCATACTGATCTGATCAATGACATATTGAACCTTATAATTCATGCGGGTGATACCTCTAACCTGATACTCGACCCAGAGTTGGGCAGTTTCTACAGTATGGACTTGGTAATTAACAAGATTCCTGCTCTGGTAGAGAATATGGGGCAAGCTCGTGGCCTGGGTTCCGGTGTTATTGCTAATGAAGCAATAAGTCAAAAGCAGTTGATTAAACTAACTGAGCTTAAGGTTGGTATTGACGTTAATTATAAGGGTGTTTTGACCTCATATAAATCAGGTGCTCATGCTGAACAGCGCGTGAAAGATCGTCTGGGGCCTTTAGCTAATGATGTGGAAAGAATTATTGGCGGGTTCATTGCCTCAGTTGATGAGATCCGTGCTGGGGACTTAGAAAATACTTCGTTAAATGCAAAGTCATTCTTCTCAGAAGGCACACGTGGCATTAATAAGGCATTCGAGTTATACGACGAAAGTGCTGACTTGTTAGAAACATTGCTAACTGAGCGCATAGAGGGAATGCAAACCCAGTTCTATATCATTGGTGTTTTAACTATTCTTGCGATTCTAGTGACCTTCATATTGGGCTTCGCTTTATCACGAAACATTCTTCGCTCAATTAATGAATGCCTGGCTAATTTTGGTGAAATCGCGAGCGGTAACTATCGAGAAGATATCCATGTCAGTGGTAATAACGAACTAACTGCATTGATGTGTTCACTTAAGTCTATGCAGATCAAAATGGGCTTTGAAGTAGAGGATGCGATTGCTGTTGCTAATGATGGTAGTCGTATCAAGCAAGCCTTAGACGTTTGTAATACCAATGTAATGTTGGCAGATGATCGAATGAACATCATCTACTTGAATGAGTCTGTTCAAAAGATGTTTAAAGATGCTGAAGCGGACTTACAGAATGACTTGCCAAACTTTGATGCCGATAGTTTGCTGGGTGCGAATGCAGATATCTTCCACAAAGACCCAAGCCATCAGCGTGCGGTGATTGAAAATCTTAAAGATACCCACCAGAGTCGGGTGAAAACAGGTGGTCGTGTGTTTGACCTGATGGCTACCCCGGTTATCAATGAGCAAGGGCAACGTTTAGGTACAGTTATTGAGTGGAACGATATCACTGAAGAGTTGAAACGCACTGAAGAAGAGCGTCGCGTAGCCAATGAAAATGCCCGAATGAAGCAGGCGCTTGATAGTGTTTCTGCAAACGTTATGGTTGCAGATGACCAGCTTAATATTATTTATATGAATGATGCGGTTGTTGATACTTTGCGCAATGCCGAGAAGGATATTCAAGCAGAGCTAAGCAATTTTGCTGTTGATAAGATTATTGGCAGTAATATAGACATATTCCATAAGAATCCAGCGCACCAGCGTGGCATGATAGAACGGATGACTGCTGAATACTCTGCAGATATTGTGGTGGGTGGTCGTAATCTAAACCTTGTTGTTAACCCGATTGTTAATGATGAGGGTGAGCGCATTGGTACGGTCGTAGAGTGGGATGATCAAACTGAAGAGCTAAAACGATTGGCTAAAGAGCGTAGTGTCGCTAATGATAATGCGCGTATCAAGCAAGCCTTGGATAGTGTTTCGGCAAATGTCATGGTGGCCAATGCCGACCGCGATATTATCTACATGAATGATGCAGTGATATCGACCTTGCGAAATGCAGAAAGTGACATTCAAAAAGACCTGGGTAATTTCAACGTCAATACCTTGTTAGGAAGCAGTATTGATGTCTTCCATAAGAACCCCTCACACCAGAAACAATTGTTAGAGAGCCTGACGAGTGAGTATTCGGCAAGTCTGAATATTGGTGGCCGTAATATGGACTTGGTTGTGAACCCTATTACAAACGACGATAACGAACGTATTGGTACGGTTGTTGAGTGGGCTGACCGAACTAACGAAGTCGCTATCGAACAAGAAATCGACCGACTTGTTTTTGCGGCGGCAAATGGTGATCTGTCCAAGCGTCTGGACCCTGAAGGTAAAACAGGCTTCTTTGCTAAGTTAGCAGAAGGTTTGAACCAGACTGTTGGAAGTGCAGACTCCTTCTTAGCTGATGTGGGTGAAGTTCTGTCTGCATTATCAGAGGGTGATTTGACCAAGACAATTAGCAGTGAATACCGAGGATCTTTCGGTAAGGTTAAGACAGATGTGAATGCGACGGTGACCAAACTTACCGAGATCATTACGCAGATTCGTGAATCCACGTCGATGGTTCACGAAGCCGCGAACGAAATATCGCAAGGTAACGCTGATCTAAGTGCGCGCACAGAGTCTCAGGCGAGTTCTCTTGAAGAAACTGCAGCGAGCATGGAAGAGATTACCAGCACGGTTAAAGAAAGTGCCGGGAATGCTTCACAGGCAAATACAGTCACTAGCGACGCTAAATTGAAAGCGGTTGCAGGTGGTGAGGTTGTTCATGGCGCAGTGGGAGCAATGAAAGAAATACTCGCTTCGAGTCATAAGATTAACGACATTATTGGTGTCATTGATGAGATTGCGTTCCAGACTAACTTGCTAGCGCTTAACGCAGCCGTTGAGGCCGCTAGAGCGGGTGAGCATGGTCGAGGATTTGCAGTGGTGGCAGGTGAGGTTAGAACCTTATCTCAACGTTCTGCGACGGCAGCGAAAGAGATCAAAGACCTGATTCGTGAAAGCGTCAATAAGGTTGAAACGGGCTCTCAGCTTGTAAATGATTCTGGCCAGACACTTGCGGATATCGTGAAGTCAGTTGAAGAGGTTGCTGTAAGAGTAGAAGAAATTGCCACGGCAGCAGCCGAGCAGAATGATGGTATTGGGCAGATTAACCAAGCAGTCATGCAAATGGATGATATGACCCAGCAAAACGCAGCCTTGGTTGAAGAGGCAAGTGCCTCTAGTGAGGCTTTGAGTGAGCAAGCATCAGCCTTGAATCAGATGGTTAGCTTCTTCAGAGTGGGGAATCACCAGGCCGCAATATTTAGCGCGCCTGCTTCAGCACCTACATCAGCGCCTGCACCGACTCCTTCTGTCAGCCAAGCTCCACAGCAAACGACTTCGGTGCCGATGGATACCGGTATTGCTCCGACAGAAGATCAGGTGATCAAATACAGTGGTGATAACTCAAACGATGATGATGACTGGGAAGACTTCTAGCGCATAGTCTAAAGGGAATGCAAAGGCCGATCAGTGATCCACTGCTCGGCCTTTTTTTTAGCGGGGGAGTACTTGATTCAAGCAGTGCATTACTCATGTAGGTAGATCCTTCCACGGCTTGCACGAGGGCTAGCACGGGGTTGACCAGCGAGGGGTGGAACCCTCTGCCTACGGGCACGAGGTAAGTCGACTTCTGTAGGCAGATCCTTCGGCCGCGCTGGCTTCACTAATAACTCAAAACTATGAACACAGAATTACTATGACAAAACAATTTAATGGGGTGTCGAATTTAGGCGTAGACTAATAGGTGAATAGCTTAGCGCTTCTCACCCGGAAGCGAGGAGGTGGTAAATGTACACTTCAAGCAGAAAGAGAACTGTAAGCAAAAATATTGGCAAAAAACGAAAAGTCATGGCGGGCAAAGTAGGGTATGACCTTAGCTTGGATCGTCGGGTCGGTAGTCGAAGAGACAGCTTGATGCCCAGTCTAGAAAGTCTAGGACCTTTTGATAGGCGTCATACCGATGACAGAAGAATGGATAAGCGCCCCTTGAGTGATTTTCCTTACTTGCCAGAAGTGATAATTTAGTAAAATAAAGTATTGGTACAATGGCTAAATAGCCAGTAGAGACTCTGTTTAGAGCTACATAGAAAGCAAAAAGCCCGGTCAATGACCGGGCTTTTTTATGATTAAGACCAAGTCTTAATCCATCTTATCCAACGATTTTAACCGGCACGGCCAAATCTTCAGCTGGTGGAGCGAAAGAAGTCAGGTTAATACCTTCAACAGCTTCTTTGTACTCTTCCAATGATGGGAATCGGCCAAGAATAGTTGATAGTACAACCATTGGCGTAGAACCTAGTAGAGACTCACCTTTCTTCTCAGCGGTATCTTCTACAACACGGCCTTGGAATAGACGGGTAGAAGTAGCTAGAACAGTATCACCTGCTTCAGCTTTTTCCTGGTTACCCATACATAAGTTACATCCAGGGCGCTCTAGGTACAGAATGTTTTCGTACTTAGTACGTGCTGCTTCTTTTGGATGCTCATCATCAAAAGTGAAACCAGCATACTTAGATAGAATATCCCAATCGCCTTCAGCTTTTAGCTCATCAACGATGTTGTACGTTGGTGGCGCAACAACTAGTGGTGCGTTGAAGGTGATAGGACCTTTCTTCTCTAGGTTACGAAGCATTGCAGCGATGATTTGCATATCGCCTTTGTGAACCATACAAGAACCAACGAAGCCTAGGTCAACCTGACGGCCATCGTAGTAAGAAGTAGGGCGGATCACGTCGTGCGTGTAACGCTTAGAAACGTCTTCGTTGTTTACGTCTGGGTCAGCGATCATTGGCTCTTCAATCGCGTCTAGATCAACAACCAACTCAGCGAAGTACTTAGCGTTGTCATCAGGAGCAAGCGCAGGCGCTTCACCAGATTTAACTTCAGCAATACGCTTGTCAGCAAGATCGATAAGACCTTGAAGCATGCCCGCTTCGTTTTCCATGCCCTTGTCGATCATGATCTGGATACGAGACTTAGCTAACTCTAGAGAGCTGATTAGTGTTTCGTCAGTAGAGATACAGATAGAAGCTTTCGCTTTCATTTCTGCAGTCCAGTCAGTGAAGGTGAACGCTTGGTCAGCCAGTAGAGTACCGATTTGTACTTCGATTACGCGGCCCTGGAAAACGTTTTCGCCAAACTTGTTAAGCATTTGAGCTTGAGTGGCGTGTACGATGTCACGGAAGTCCATGTGAGACTTCATGTTGCCTTTAAAGGTAACTTTTACAGACTCAGGGATTGGCATTGCACATTCGCCAGTAGCAAGTGCGATTGCAACCGTACCAGAGTCAGCACCAAACGCTACGCCCTTAGACATACGAGTGTGAGAGTCACCACCAATGATGATTGCACGGTCATCAACTGTGATGTCGTTCAATACTTTGTGAATTACGTCAGTCATTGAGTGGTAAACGCCTTTCGGATCACGTGCAGTGATTACGCCGAATGCGTTCATGAATGCCATTAGCTTAGGCGTGTTAGCCTTCGCTTTGTTGTCCCATACAGAAGCTGTGTGACAACCCGATTGGAAAGCACCATCAACACTTGGAGAAATAGTCGAAGCAGCCATTGCTTCTAGTTCCTGGCAAGTCATAGGGCCAGTTGTATCCTGAGAACCTACGATGTTCACTTTAACGCGAACGTCAGAACCTGTGTGTAGAGGTGTTGCAGACTTAACACCTACAGCATTACGGTTGAAGATTTTTTCAACAGCTGTCAGGCCTTGGCCTTCGTTAGAGATTTCTTTAGACGCTGCGTAAACTTCAGGAGCATCAACACCTAGTGTTTCAGCTGCGAAAGTTTGGATTTTCTTACCGAAGGTTACCGCGTAAGAACCGCCAGCTTTCATGAATTCAACTTTCTGAGGCGTGAAAGCGTCAGATACGTCAGATAATTCTTCGCTACCGTTGTAAAGCTTCTTAGCTTTCGTATCGATAGTTAGAACAGTGCCTGTTGCAACAGAATATGCTTCTTCTAGTACCGGGTCGCCATTTTCGTCTTTAACAACATCTCCATTTGCATCAGTTTTCTTAACCCAGTTTTTAAGGTCAAGACCAATGCCGCCAGTTACACCAACAGTTGTTAGGAAGATCGGTGCGATACCGTTAGTACCAGCAACAACAGGACGGTTGTTGATAAACGGGATGTATGGAGAAGTCTTTTCACCTGCCCAAAGTGCAACGTTGTTAACACCAGACATACGTGAAGAACCAACACCCATAGTGCCTTTCTCAGCGATTAGCATCACTTTAGCGTTAGGGTGCTTTTTACCTAGTTCAACGATTTCTTGCTGAGCTTCAGGTGTGATCATGCACTGGCCGTGCAATTCACGGTCTGCACGAGAGTGAGACTGGTTACCAGGAGAAAGAAGGTCAGTAGAGATGTCACCTTCAGCTGCGATGTAAGTCACAACGTCGATTTTCTCAGGAATGTCGTCAAGCTTCGTGAAGAACTCTGCTTTAGCGTAGCTCTCTAGAATGTCTTTAGCGATGGCATTGCCAGCTTTGAAAGCATCAGCCAAACGAGCTGTATCAGCTTCGTATAGGAATACTTGAGTTTTTAGAACTTCGCCAGCCGCTGCAGCTTGTGCGTCGTCAGAAAGAGCGATGTCTAGAAGTGCTTCAACAGAAGGGCCACCTTTCATGTGAGAAAGTTGCTCAAGAGCGAACTCAGGCGAGATCTCAGCAACAGTTTCATTACCTAGAACGATGTCTTTTAGGAATGCTGCTTTAACGCCTGCCGCAGGAGTTGTACCTGGAAGCGTGTTGTAGATAAAGAAGTTTAAAGACGCTTCGCGGTGCTCGTTACCCGTGTCTTTAATTTGAGCGATGATCTCTGATAACAAATCTGCGCTATCAATTGGCTTAGGGTTCAAACCTAGGTCCTTTTTACGAACCTCAATTTCTTCTAGGTATTCTGAATACAAACTCATACGAATCTCTCACTCAAAGTTTTAGTAATGACTATCAAAAAACTACTTAATACGCCATTGGATGCAAGTAGTTTCATCGGTGTCCAACGGAGCATGGCTTTCCAGTGAACTGATCAGGTGTTCCTGTTTATTCACTATGCAAGCTCCCCATTGGGCGCTTATTCTCAGCAGTGCGTCTGCTTAAATTTAGTGTGGAATGTGTCCACAGCTATCTTTCCCTTATTATGGCCCGCTCTTGTGACTTTTTGATTTCTAAGGTTCACTTTAGCTTAGGCTGGTGGTCAGATGTCTTTATTGCTAGATCTTAGCCTCTAGATCGAAATCTATTGAGTTTAGACCACCCTTATATTTTCGCGCACATATTGTATGGGATTTCCCCGCAAAAGTTAATAATTACTCAGGCTTATGAATGTTATTTTCGGTATAGGTTTTGTGAATGTGTTTGTTTGTCGTTAAGCTCTACACTCATTTATACCATGATTTGATAAATACAATGCGAAGAGGTAGTAATGAGCGAAGTGTTTGAGCAGTGTCAGGTTTCGATAGATACGCCAGTAGCCTGGGGTGAAATGGATGCCTTTCAGCACGTTAATAATGTCGTCTATTTTAAATACTTCGAAAGTGCGCGAATTGCCTATTTTGACCGACAGGGTAATAATGAAGAAATGAAACGCTCTGGTATTGGCCCAATACTGGCCTCTACTCAGTGCCGCTATAAAGCGCCTTTAAGCTACCCTGACAATATCTCCGTGGCAACGCGAGTGTGCGAAATTTCAGAAGATCGCTTTACCATGAAGTACTACGTTATGAGCCATAATACTGGCAGAATTGCGGCAGAAGGTGAGGGAATAATCGTTTTTTACGATTATAACAATAACTGTAAACATGCCATTCCTGAAGAGATCAAAAACAGAATTGTTGCACTCGACGGACTATAGGTATTAGCGTTTTAGTTTACTTTGTCTAAATTGTTTTGGTGTTTGACCGCAGAGCTTTTTAAAAAGCGTTCTGAAATACTGAATATCCTGATAGCCAACGTTACCTGCGATGGCCTCTATATTTTGACTCCCTGTTTGAAGCAGATGCTTTGCTTTCTCTATGCGAAGCTTTTGTAAATAGCTAGATGGCGTTTCATCGGTAGCGGTTTTAAAGCGCCGCACCTGGTTTCGGCTGCTCATGTTAAAGCGGTTTGCTAGCTCTTCGATACTATCGAAGCTATCCAAATGATCTTCCATCCAGTTTTGAATACCAATAATGTGTTCATCACTGTGTTCTTTCAAAGCTTGTATACCGGCAAACCTTAGCTGCGATCTCTCAGACAAATCAATCATCAGTAATCTGGAGCAAGCTTCGGCGAGCGAGCGACTAAAAAACGTTTCAATTAAATAAAGGCAGAGGTCTTGAAATGCGTAGGCGCCGCCTGAGCAGAATAATGTTCCATCATGAGTCAGCATGCTATCAATCTGTAAATCAACAAGCGGGAATTGTTGTCGAAACTGGGAGGCATACTTCCAGTGTGTGGTTGCGCGACGCTGATCAAGCAAACCTGTCGCCGCCACAAGAAATGCGCCGGTACATACTGACGCCACTGCGCCTCTTTTTCGCTGGCTGTCTACTAGCCACTGAATTAGCGCGTCATCAAAATCAAAGCCATTAGTCGGGACAGGGCCGAGGGGCGCGATGATGACCAAGTCATAATGCTTCTGACCAATGTCTTCTGTAGGGCTAATACGAATAGGTGTACTACTATTAATACTTGAATGAGACGGGCCCACTAGGCTTGTTGTTAACTGAATATCGTTTGCAAGCAACTGTGAACACACAGAAAAAATATCCCACAGCCCAGCGACTGAAGAAACAGGGGAGCTAGGGTGAACATAAATCCCAATGCAAAAGGTATTCTTTTTATTTGTCTTATTAGTCGTTTAATAATGTCATATCAGTCATCTTACAAGTAGTCTAAGTGCTCGCTATCATTATGTAAATGATATGAATTGAGCAGGAGAGCAGAAATGAATCAACAGCAAGAATTATTAGAACGCTTTTACACGGCTTTTCAAAAGCTTGATTGGGAAACAATGACTTCATGCTACCACCCACAGGCGACCTTCAAAGACCCGGCTTTTACCTTATCGGGAGCAGAAGTAGGGCTTATGTGGAAAATGCTCTGCACGCGCGCAAAAGACTTCGACCTTAGTTTTAATGTGGCTAAGGTGAACGACACACAAGGTGAAGTGAACTGGGAAGCAAATTACTTGTTTTCTAAAACGGGTCGAAAGGTAAATAATAAGATTAAGGCAAACATTACCTTTAAAGATGGATTGATTTACCAGCATCACGATGACTTCAACTTTTGGCGTTGGTCTCGTCAGGCGATCGGGCTTCCTGCATACTTGTTAGGCTGGTCTAGTACCTTTCAAAATGCAGTATCAAAACAGGCAATGGCGCAATTATCCCAGTTTGAAAGTTAGATCAATGTAACGCTAGCCACTATTTTTGAAAAACGAATCATTTACGTGCCTGATGTATAACACCAAAGCACTTTCTGCTTCTTGTCGAGAGTGGAAGGGGCCTTCCTCGGTCATTTCTCGCGTCGTGAAAAACCAGGAATCATTAACATGAGTAAAACGATTGCTGCGGAACCAGCTTTTATCACCTTCACCGGAACGAACTGTCATGAGCTTTCTCCTTAACTACGTACCTCATCGTATTAGCAACAGGTACTAAGGGTGATCGTCATAATAAAAAAGAAATAGAATGTAGGCGGCAATAGGTCTGCCTATAGACCGGGGTCTAATACTATCTAATTGTAGTGTTTGTATGAAATGTAGCCAGGAAAATGCGGTTTATATTGCATTTATTCACATAGCAGAGCTGGTTTGAAATATGGCGCATAAAGCTTAGTTCGAAAGGTATTAATTAATAGAATTAAGTGCTTAGCTAAAAGGTTTTCAGGAGCCTAAGTTATATAGCGCGTTCTCTACCGCACTTCCAGCATAATTCAAACGCGGGAGCATTATCTTCAGAGCAATGCTCACAAAACCATGAAGTCGCTTTGGGGTCGCCGTGTACCGCTTCTTCAATGATTTTTTCTGCTTGCTCATAATCCCTTTCTTTCGAGACCCAAAGCTCAGCCCACACCTCTGTCGGAGGTGTTTCACCCGCTGTCGATGTCAGGCCATCATTCCGAACTTCGCAATTGATATTATGATTACCCAGGATGTTGCGAAGGTTGAAGACTAATAATGAGTTTGAATGCGAAAAAATGCGTTTCATCAAACATGTACTCAGCTTATTTCTTGATTAAAGATATCAATAATGACGCTTCTCATCCATTGGTGTGCTTTATCCTGGCTGTAATTGCTGTGCCAGTATAAATGCCAATCTACATCAGGTAATTCAAAGGGCAAGTCGTAGATCGCTAGTTTGTGATCTTTCGCCAGGGTTTCAGGGATTGTTAGCAGCATATTGGTCTGTGCCGCGATTGGTGGAGCAGCCCTAGAGTGCTGGACTCGTAAGCGAATATCCCGTTGTAGGCCCTGTCGATTCAAGTGCAGGTCAATATAGCCCTGACCCCGTCGGCGGCTGGATATATGAATGTGCGGCGAAGAAAGGTATTGCTCGAGTGTTAGGCTTTTACCGTCTAGCGATGGGTGATCGTGGCTAGCGACACAGACAAAACGGTCTTGGGCGAGAGACTCATTCACAAGTTGTGGATCGTTAACCAAAGGAACGTCGAGCGCAAAATCTAACTGCCCCGTGGCAAACTCTCTCGATAGTTCTGAACGTGCGACAGGAAAGCTCTCAATTGAAATGCCGGGTGCATGTTCTTGCAAATAAGACATCAATATTGGCAGCAGGTAAGACTCAGAGGTGTCGTTCATCGCGAACGAGAACTTCTTATCAGAGGTTTCCGGATTAAAGTCATCATGCTCGGTGATGCTGCTCTCCAGCCCGGCCAGGGCCGCACGTACTCTGGATATTATGTTGTCAGCCAATGGTGTAGGTACCATGTGACCTGATTGTCTTACAAATAGTGGGTCATCAAAAACACGGCGTAGACGACTTAGCGAGTTACTGACAGCGGGTTGAGTGATATGAAGGGACTCAGCAGCCTTAGTCAGATTTCGTTCTCGGTAAATTACATCAAAAACAATGAACAGGTTTAGGTCAATTTTTTGAAGCTGCATAGATTATTAAACTCAAACAAGAAGTTGTTGTTCAGGCATGTATTTAAGCAGCTATAGGTGATGATGTCACTAAAGCACCTTCAGGCTAAATTAGCCTGAAGGTGCGAATCAATCTAGCTAGCACTTTAAGGCGCGCAGCTGTCGCCTCTTGTCCCATTAACGTAGTTCCAGCAGTAAAGTAGTGTACCATCTTCGTTCCATCGTTTTAGCGTGCCATGGTAACTGCCATTCGCGAAGTGCGCTTCAAATTCCTTATTCCCATTTTCATACCAATCGCTTGAGAGGCCGTGTTTCTCGCCATCAGCATAATAGTCTTCGGATTCTTTTTGACCACTTGCATACCAACTTGTCTGGGCTCCGCAGTATTCGCCGTTGTAAGTATAATTTTGTGACATTCTGATGCCATTGTCATACCAGGCTTCGGACAGACCATGAGAATTTCCCTCCTTATAATAGCCTTGAGAAGAGATCTGCCCATTTTCATGCCAATATCGACTTAATCCATGCAGCTGGGCATTGACGTAGAACTGCTCTCGGTCAAGTATTCCCGGGTCTTCATAGTAGTTTGCGCCATGACCGTATGAGCAAGAAGTATACGAGTTGGGATCACTTTCATTGGCCATCGTAATAGCCTGATTAAAAGTATTCGAGCTGCCGAGTTCGATATCGTAGGTGGATGGGCAACTAGGGCTATTGGATTGAGGAATATCAGCAATAGGGCAGGTCGAATGGGTAAATTCAGATTCTTCTGATGCATAGTCCTGGCCATCAACCCTTTGTATTACATAAGCGGTCACCGTGGTGCCATCAGAAACCGAAATCGGTGCCGAGTAGTTGTATTCTGGCGCTGAACCATTCAACACATAGCGGATATCTGGTAGGCCTTGTGCTTGAGTCATTGCTAGTTCTAATTGACCAAACTCATTCATACCGTTGGATATAAATTCTACTTTTTCCGGGATAAACGTAAGCGCTACTTCGTTACTTCGAATACCTTCGGTATTTTCGATATAAACGCTAATTGGACCCACCTCCATATTTTCGTGCGAAGGTAATCTTAACGCTAAGCTTCCCTGAGACAGAGAATGAATTGCAGCGTGGACAATGCTACCCGTATGCGTCCTGAAGTAGACGGTGTAGTCGTCGATGTTAGTTGTCATGCCTGAAACACTTAAGATCAGCTCATCGTTACCTTGAACCCGTTCTTGGTCGATTGAAGTAATAACCATAGCGCCCACTTGAATCGTAAAACTGGCTTGATCACTTACAGGTGGAACGGTAATTTCATAGACATTGTTCATGCCTATTAGATTGCGACTGGTATAGATATGATCAATTGAAACTTCAATTGTATCGACGTTGCTGTCGGCATTTAGCCATTGACCGAATACTTCGAATTTAATTTCCGTTCCTGGGTCGTTGGTGTTCAGCGCATTAGAAGGATAAAACTTGGCGCTATCAACAAGTTCACCTTCACCGTTCTTAGCGCTTAGAACGATTTCCGGAATATGTCGGCCATCTACATGATCTAGTGTTTTTAAGCCAAAGCCGCTTAGGGTGACTTCTTCTGTTTCAATAACACCACCATCACGACGGCTAATGGCTAAAGGCGTCATGCTAAGCAGATCAATCGGGAAATTAACAGTCGCCGAAACGGTGCTTGGAATATGCCTCGCATCATTTACTACGGCAAGCATATCTGCAGCCCAAATGGCAATGGTTGCCTTGAGCGATATCAGTGTGAGCCCCATTTTCGCAAACTGTTCTGAATTAACTTGCAATGCTGCGTTAGCTGTTAAGCTAAGAACTTCATTTATTACCGGGTTTGGCCAA
>NZ_LWEY01000469.1:0-1228 GCF_001634935.1 Oleiphilus sp. HI0043
TTCTGATGGTGAACTATTAAAACTCGATGCTGCCGGAGTAAGGGGGGTTCGCTTTAACCTCTTTCGGGGTGGAAGTGAGCGGGTTGGCTATCTATGCTATTTCGCACAACGAGTTTATGACTTGTGTGGTTGGCATATTGAGTTATATATTTCATCTGAAGGTTTATATCATCTTCAAGATTTGATCAAGAATTTGCCTAAGGTATGTATTGATCACATGGGTATGGAGAAGTCATCGTTTCCTGTTGTAGATGATTTATTAAGGCATGGCGTTTATGTAAAAGTTTGCGGCTTTGGTCGAGTCGATTTTGACCCTATTAAGCGCCTTCAAGAGATGGTGCTGATTAATCCTAATGCTTTGATGTTTGGAACAGATCTTCCCTCAACGCGCGCTTTGAGGCCATTTAGAAATGAAGATTTGAGTTTGATTAAAGGCATTTTTTCTTCCGATTCGTACCAGAATATTACCTGGCATAATGGTAGGCGGTTTTACCGCCTTGATACTGATTAACAATCAAAAGGTTTAGAAGTATGTCCCTGATACTAGGTATAGATCCCGGCTCACGAGTAACCGGCTACGGGCTTATTTCGAAGGATAGGGGGCGTTTATCTTATGTTGCAAGTGGTTGTATTCGTACCGGGGATGGAGCATTTTCCGACCGTCTGTTAGTTATATTTCAAGCCGTTGGACAGCTCATTCAGCAGTATCAACCGGATCAATTTGCAATCGAAGAGGTTTTTATGGCCAAGAACCCTTCTTCAGCGCTTAAGCTTGGTCAGGCACGTGGCGTAGCCATTGTTGCAGCCGCGAATTCAGGGCTCGAAGTTAACGAGTATTCGGCTAGAAAGGTCAAGCAAGCGGTTGTTGGTAAGGGGGGGGCAGATAAGTCTCAAGTCCAGTTAATGGTTATGCACCTGTTAAAGCTTGAAAGCTCACCTCAAGCAGACGCAGCAGATGCTTTGGCAATAGCAATTTGCCATGCGAATAGTGAGAAGCTGTTGCTGCAAGTTTCTGGTGTTAGTCAAAGTCGCGGTGGTCGTATGCGGTAGTTATTGACTGATTTGCTTAAGGCGACAAAATGGGAAATCAATAGTAAATAAGGTAGATAATTTAGATGATTGGTAAATTGCTAGGAATAGTCGAAGAGAAGGGTGCCCAGAGTGTTTTATTAAATGTGTCGGGCATATGTTATGAAGTCGAGGTACCAATTTCTACGTCTTTTTCTTT
>NZ_LWEY01000470.1:0-961 GCF_001634935.1 Oleiphilus sp. HI0043
AGAAAAGGCTAAAACCTTTAATTTTGATAAACAAGATGAGGTGGAGGGGACCTTAATTGCCATTAAAGGGCAATATATGATTCTCGATACCGGTTGCTTAAATATTCGAAAATTTACGTCCTACGACGTCTCGCTAGACGTCGAGTAAGACATATACTTGGAAAGCATGCATGAGTGAATCAGCAAAGACGATATACCTCAAAGACTATCTTGAGCCTGCGTTTAAGATTACGTCACTTGATTTAACCTTTCAGTTATTTGAAAACGGAGCGTTGGTAAAAGCCAGGCAGCTTATCGAGCGAGTCGCTGGCCGTGAAGGCGAGGCGCTGTCACTAAATGGTGAAGACCTTGAGCTGAAAAGTATAAAGTTAGATGACCGTGAGCTGGAAGAGAGTGAATACCTTCTAGATGACGAATCTCTAACGGTAGAATCTGTACCCGCGAAATTTGAGTTGCAGTGTGAAACCTGGATTAAGCCGCAAGATAACAAGCGGTTGGAAGGCTTGTACAAGTCTTCGTCAATGTTTTGTACCCAGTGTGAAGCCGAGGGTTTCAGACGAATTACCTATTACATGGATCGTCCTGACGTACTAACGGTATTTACGACGCGCATCGAAGCTGATAAAGCGCTTTACCCGAACCTGCTTTCCAATGGTAATGCTATTGAGTCGGGAAACTTGGAAGATAATCGTCATTTTGTTACTTGGCACGACCCTCATCCAAAGCCTTGTTACTTGTTTGCTTTGGTGGCAGGTGATTTACATTGCCATGAAGACTCCTTCAAAACCATGTCTGGACGTCAGGTGGCCCTGAAGATCTTTGTTGATCATAAGAATGCAGATAAGTGCGATTACGCACTAGATTGTTTAAAAAGGTCGATGCGCTGGGATGAAGAAGTCTACGGGCGAGAGTACGACCTGGATATATTTATGATTGTCGCGGTGGACGATTTTAATATGGG
>NZ_LWEY01000471.1:0-572 GCF_001634935.1 Oleiphilus sp. HI0043
TTAATATCTTGAATGGCCTGGCAATCAAAGGTGAAATGTCAGATGAAGCCATCATTGAATTAACCTCTTTTTGGGATACCGCAAACGACATAGCGATGGTCTGCGCAGCGGTTGCCAAAAAAGTCGGCTACCGCACGCCAGACGAAGCTTATGCATTAGGCTTGTTCCATAATGCGGGTATTCCTCTCATGCTTTCACGCTTCGATGATTATATCACCGTCATGGAAAAAACTTATTCCGGCCAGCATGAGCGAGTCATTGACTTAGAGAATGAAAAATTCAACACCAATCACTGTGTCGTCGGTTATTTCACCGCCAAGTCATGGAACCTCCCTGAGCATATCTGCCAAGTTATTGCCGAACACCATAACACCAAGCAAGTGTTTGCAGTTAAAGACGGCAAAAACCAGCAGCAGAAAACCTTGCTGGCAGTTCTTAAACTGGCTGAGCATATTTGCGGAAACTACAAAGTACTTGGCCTACAAGATAGCGACCCGGAATGGGAAGATAGCCAAGATGACATATTAGAATACCTAGGCTTAACTGCTTACGATATCGAAGACCTTAAAGTA
>NZ_LWEY01000472.1:0-804 GCF_001634935.1 Oleiphilus sp. HI0043
GTTGCGACTGCCTGCAAGCTACTTCTTCAAAATTCAATCATACTCTGGAACTACTTATACTTATCCGACCTTGTTGCTAACACTTCTGACCGTGAAGACAGAAAAGATCTTATAGAATCAATAAGCCAAGGATCTGTGATAACTTGGAAGCACGTTAATTTACGAGGTGAATACGATTTCAGACGGAAAGCTTCGAATGATGCTAGATTCGACATGGATAAAATCAGATCCATCCAGCTATAGAAAGATGAATACATTTTCTATATATAACGGCATGTTACGAATCTAAATGTAAAATCTGCTCCCTATATTGTTGGGGAGCCTATTTTAGTGGTGTGTCGTTCTCGGTCAAGTTCACTATAGTCGAGGCGTTTAGTGGCAATGTTGGTAAAATTTCCCTCCCCTTTCGCTACGGAGGGAATCAACTTACTCACCAGTAGCCTCGCTACAGTTGCATTGCCATCGGGGAAATATCTGGCTTCATAAGCTTTGCCTGTACTCATCGTCAGGAAGTCGGCTACTTCACCCAACCAGCCCATCGCTCTGAGCCCTGGCGCGCCAAGCATGATGGCGTGAAGAATACTGTCCTTCCAGCCAGAGTACCCGAACATGCCACGACTAAAAACATCTAGCATACGAATTGTTCTGCCCGAAAACCCGACTCTGTCGCGAAGAAAACTATTGTAACTGGTGGTTTTTGAGTACTTATATTTCTCGAAGAAGGACAGTTCATCAAGGTAGTCGTGCTCGCCGGATACGAATTCGATCAGTTTTTCTTTTTCAGATTTATTATAAGGCAATCGT
>NZ_LWEY01000473.1:0-811 GCF_001634935.1 Oleiphilus sp. HI0043
GGCCGTTCTGGCCAGTGCTCTCGGCATTACCGCAATCATGGGTGTCGGTGATCTTAATTGGTCAAAGGTTGAGGGTAGTGTTGCTGTCATGGATGGTTATAGAGCGCAGGTCATTTTTAATGCCTCGCCTCAAATGCAGCGGGAATATCAAAGGCTGGCAGCACAAGAAAACCGATTGATGTCAGGGCTTGATAAGCTTAAGGATAAGCCCGCCGAGACCAGTGATGGTTATCGTATCAATCTTTATGCGAATACAGGTTTGCTTGCCGATTTATCTCCAGGGCTAGAGAGAGGCGCAGAAGGAGTAGGCTTATACCGTTCTGAAATTCCTTTTATGCTGCATGAAACATTTCCAACCGAAGATGAGCAAACTGCTGTTTATCGGAAAATTTTAGAGGCTTATGCGCCGCGCTCTGTTTACATGCGCACCCTTGATATAGGTGGTGATAAAGCTTTGCCGTACTTCAGCTTTGAGGAAGATAACCCTTATCTGGGTTGGCGTGGTATACGTTTTACACTTGATAATAGTAGTATTTTTCTGGCTCAGATTCGAGCGTTACTTCGTGCAAACCTTGGGATTGGCAATATGAAAATTATGTTGCCGATGGTTAGCCGTGTAGAAGAAGTGGATGCGTTCAGAGAGTTGCTTGACCAAGCAGTGGCTCAGCTACTTGCAATGGGGCTTAAAGTTGCAAAGCCAAGCGTGGGTATAATGGTAGAGGTGCCAGCAGCAATGATGGCCCTGCCACACCTATCAAAGCGAATTGACTTTATATCTATTGGTTCTAATGATCTAACGCAGTACCTACTT
>NZ_LWEY01000474.1:0-1418 GCF_001634935.1 Oleiphilus sp. HI0043
GCTTGGGCCGATGGACACTCGCCGACAGAAGCAAAGCAGCCATTAAAACTAAAGGATGTGACGGTAACGGGGACCAAAGAAGGCGAGGTGAAGCTCCAAGAAGTACCGGCAGCAATTTCGGCCTACACCGAAGAAGATATGAGCGATGCTGGTATTGGAAATATCAAAGACCTGCGTATGCAAACGCCGGGGTTGAACCTTACACATAATGGCCAGTCTGCACGGCTCTACATGCGTGGTATTGGTAGTAACCTGGACTTTATTGGTTCAGACCCAAGTGTCACCGTTCACGTCGATGGTGTTTACCAATCTAGAACAACCTCAATTCTTGAAGACTTTCTCGACGTTGAACGAGTCGAAATACTGCGTGGGCCACAAGGTACTTTGTATGGTCGAAACTCTACCGGCGGTACGATTAACCTGATCACTAAAAAACCAGAAGCGGAGTCTAGCGGTAAGCTATTCGCAGAAGTTGGCTCGTATAGTTTTCGCAGCGTAGGCGGCATGATAAACGGCACAATTTCTGAGGATAAGGTTCTAGGCCGTTTAGCTGTTGTTAAGACCGATCACGATCCTTACGTCAAGAATACTGCTGCAACAGGTGTTGATGGTTTATTGGATGACGACTCTTTAGCGACTCGCGGGGCATTGCGCTTTTTGCTCGATGACAAAAGCGAGTTAGTGTTAAGGGCAGATTATTCAGATATTGATAGGAATCCAGCGGCTTATAAGACGACGCTTGTGAACTCGGATGGTGCAGCAGGTACATTAGCAGCAGGAGCAATAGTTCCTAGTGATCCATGGTCGGTTAATGTCAATGATGTTGACCCCTATACAGAAAGCAAAAACTATGGCGCCTCAATCGAGTATACGCGAAAAATATCTCCTGAATTAACCTTGGTTTCTCTGACAGGGTATAGAGACCTAGATCTCAAGTTAAAGGAAGATACAGATGGTAGCGATGTGGTGTATCTGGTGACAGAGTATGAAGAGCAGCAGAATATGCTCTCGGAAGAACTGCGTCTTCAATATCAAGGTGACAGGCTAAAATGGGTGGCAGGTGCATATTATTTGCAAGAAGAGCATGAATCTGACACTGCCATTAACTCTACAATTGTTGTCGTAGACTCCAAAAACGAAACACAGGCGTATGCGCTCTTTGGGCAAGGAACCTACTCAATAACGGATCGGCTGAATACAACTCTGGGTTTGCGTTACAGCAGTGAAGAAAAAGAATTTGACAATGTGTATGATCACGCAGATCCTACATTAGATTTTTCTGCGTCGCCCTCTAATTCTTGGGACTCATGGAGCCCATCGTTCTCGCTTGATTATACATATGATTCTGGAACGATGGTGTATAGCAGTGTCAAACGCGGTTTCAAAAGCGGCGGTTACAACATGACGGATGCTTCGCC
>NZ_LWEY01000475.1:0-1076 GCF_001634935.1 Oleiphilus sp. HI0043
CAGATCAAATAAAACAAATTCATATTTGTTATATTATTGATTCCAATTTGGAATACCTGTTAAGGAAAGGTACAAAATGGATATAGATTCTTTATTAGCATTTGTGACAGTTTACAAAGAGCGCTCATTTTCAAAAGCAGCCGAACGTCTATCAATTACTCAGCCCGCCATCACAAAGAGAATTCAGGGACTAGAACGTCAACTTTCGTGCAAACTCATTGAGCGTTTGCAGCGCGACCTCCTGTTAACCGAGGCTGGCGAAGCGCTGTATCCACACGCTCTGTCCATCCTGCATGAAATTGATAACGCAAAGCATGCAATCAAGAATTTGTCTCACAATGTAGAGGGTGAACTAAGAATTGTTGCCAGTCATCATATAGGCCTACACCGACTTCCCTTAATCTTAAAGGAATTCAGTAAGCGCTATCCTGAAGTTGACCTTAAGCTTAATTTCCTTGATTCTGAAAGCGCCTATCCGATATTGGGTGATAATCAGGCTGATATTGCTTTTATTACCATCCCGGACCAATTAAGTGATGACTATATATGTCACCTTTCTTGGGACGACCCTATGAGCTTTATTTGTAGCCAACATCATGAGCTTGCCAGCTTAACAAGCGTAACACCCCCTGACCTTGCAAAGCACAACGCAATTCTGCCCTCACGATCCACGCTCACTTACCGCGTCGTCGAAGCTATGTTTCATCAATCGAAATTAATGCTAAACGCGAGCATTCCAACGAACTATCTAGAAACCATGAAGATGATGGCCGGAGTAGGCATGGGTTGGAGCGTGCTGCCAAACACGATGATTGATGAAGAGCTGAAAGTATTACCGATCGATCTTTCGAATAGCTACGGCACCGAATCAGAATTGACCAGAAATCTTGGCGCCGTGAGTTTCAGAAAAAAGAGTATGAGCAACGCTGCAAAAGCCTTTAAAGGCTTTTGCCGCGTTGCTCATACTCTTTTTTCTGAAACACACGACGCCAAGATTTCTGTTCAATTCTGATTCGGTGCCGTAGCTATTCGAAAGATCGATCGGTAATACTTTCAGCTCTTCATCAATCATCGTG
>NZ_LWEY01000476.1:0-1089 GCF_001634935.1 Oleiphilus sp. HI0043
TGGAAAACTATTCAAATTTGAGTGCACTGATTGGCTTTGCGACAGAGGTGTTGCTTGCTAAATGGATTTTTAGGGAAAGCTATTGGAAGGCTTTTAAGGCATCAATTGTGTACACCATTCTTCTGGTTTTATCTCTTATGATTTTATTTTTTGTTGGGATTTGGGTTGGGCTTAGTGCTTTTGTTGGAGGCTAGTTCTGTCGGCTTGGGTAGGAGGTCTGGTAAATGTTAAGAGTATTACTTAAATGGCTTAAGAAAATAACGATCTTATCAATCGCACCAATTGGTATTTATGGAACTTTGGAGTTGTCTCGCTATTACAGCACAGATGTTCAGTATTTACCTGATGACAGCTTCTTTACTGAGTTTGAGGATATCAAGGTTGATCAATTCGGATGGAGTGCACGGTCAGGACACGGAGGCATCTACTGGGTAAGTGACAATGAAATAGTCACCATGGCAGAGATTGAAAACGAAAAAGCTTTATACCTTGTGAATGTTACGGATGGCTCTTATACGAAATTGGTAGATACCCAAAGTCAAAAGAGGAAGCTCCGTCGATATTGCTTTTCCAATGACACTCTATTTGTCTCTTCATGGCCTTCTTCAGAGCCGCTAGAGTTCGAATATCAACCTAGAAATTTTAAGATTGTTTCTCGGCGAGGTTCTGAACTGAATGGACGATTACGTTCAGCCGTTAGGTGTGGATACTACTCGAGGCCAGGTAAATCTAAACAGCGCAAAGGAATCAGGGAACTGTTAAGGGAAGATGGGTTCATAGTGAAGTTAAGTTCGACTGGAGAGAAGTTTGACAGTGTAGAGTTAGTTAATGCAGATGGTGTTAGCTACAAAGAACTAAGTTCCGAGCCTGATGTTGTTAATTCAATTAATGGTACTGCATTGTACTATCCATATTTTGATGGGTATTTTTCTTATATGACGCAGTATAAACCATGTCCTGGAGTTGGCGTTTGGTGGTTAGGTCGTAAAGATTGGACGCTAAAGGTAAAGGACTATTGTTTAGGTCCTTGGTCTAAGGCTGGTTCGTCTGTTATAGCGCCTACTAATGTTGGTTTATTTGTTGAGCAGC